>CADCSY010000015.1 GCA_902805555.1 uncultured Acidimicrobiales bacterium
CGAGGGACGGCGAGGCGACGCTCGTCGTCCCTCGCCTCGAGGCGCCGCGGGTGGAGCACCACGCAGAGGTGTTCACCCTGCGCCCGTGGGAGGAGACCGAGAGCCCGGTGGGCATCGTCGCCGGCCTCACCCCCCGCACGGGTGTCGCCGGCATCGGGGACCGCACCTGGGCGCAGTTCCTCGTCGACCTCCAGGCCGAGCTGCCGGCGGTCACGTGGCGCAAGGCGTCGACGGTCACCTCGCCGCTGCGCTCGGTCAAGGACGCAGCCGAGGTCGAGGCCCTGCGACGGGCCGGCGCCGCTGCCGACCGGGTGGCCGCCCAGCTCCACGGCGGAGCGATCCCGCTCGTCGGGCGGACCGAGGCCGAGGTCTCCGCAGACCTCGGTCGTCGCCTCCTGGCCGAGGGCCACCACAAGGTCAACTTCGCCATCGTGGCCGCGGGCCCGAACGCCGCCAGCCCCCACCACGAGCCCGGCGAGCGGGTCATCGAGGCGGGCCAGGTGGTCCTGTGCGACTTCGGGGGCACCACACCGGAGGGCTACTGCTCCGACATCACCCGCTGCGTCCACACCGGCCCCGTCCCGGCGGAGGTGGCCGAGGCCTACGACCTCCTCCAGGACGCGCAGGCGCTGGCGGTCGCCGCTGCCACGGTGGGGACGCCCTGCGAGGAGGTCGACGGCGCCGCCCGGCGCCGCATCACCGAGGGAGGGCACGGCCCCGACTTCATCCACCGGACCGGCCACGGCATCGGCCTCGAGGCCCACGAGGACCCGTACCTCGTCCTCGGCAACCGCGAGCCGCTGGTGGCGGGCCACGCCTTCTCGATCGAGCCGGGCATCTACCTGGACGGCCGATGGGGCCTGCGGCTCGAGGACATCGTCGTGGCCACCGGCGCCGGCCCGGACCCGCTGAACCTGGCCGACCACGACCTCGTGGTGGTGGAGGCGTGAGCAGCCGGGGCCGGAGCTCGGCCGCACCCGTGCCGGTCGGCGCCTGCCGGACATTGGGCTGAGTCGTGGACCTGGGGGTCGAGGGGCGCGTGGCGGTCGTCGCCGCCTCTTCGAAGGGGCTGGGGCGGGCCACGGCCGAGGCGCTGGCGGCCGACGGTGCCCTCGTGCTGCTGAACGGCCGTGACGAGGCCGCCCTCGACGACGCGGTGGCCGGCATCACCGCCGCCGGGGGCACCGCTGCCGGCGTGCTGGCCGACATCACCGACCCGTCGGTCCCGGCGGAGCTCGTCGACGACGCCGTCGCCCGGTGGGGCCGCATCGACATCGTCGTCGGCAACGCCGGTGGGCCGCCCCCGGCGAGGGCGCTCGACGTCGACGACGACGCGCTCCTCGCCGCCGTGAACGCCAACCTCCTGTCGTCGGTGCGCCTGGCGCGAGCCGCCGTGCCCCACCTCCGCGCTGCTGGCTGGGGGCGGATCTGCTTCATCACGTCGGTGTCGGTGCGCCAGCCGATCCCAGGCCTCTCCCTCTCCAACACTGCGCGAGCCGGGCTCTGGGCGTGGGCGAAGACGGCGGCGCAGGACCTGGCGGCCGACGGCATCACCGTCAACCTGGCCTGCCCCGGCCCGCACGCCACCGCTCGGATGACATCCCTCGGCGCAGGTGCGGGCGCCGGCCCTCTCGGGGACCCCGCCGACTTCGGCAAGGTCGTCGCCTTCCTGTGCTCCGAGCCGGCGGCCTTCGTCAGCGGCACTGCGATCGGCGTCGACGGGGCGAGCGTCTCGGGGCTCCTCTAGCCGTTCCCCGCCGAGGTGCCGGTCCCGTGCGCGGCCGGCCCGTGCACGCACGAATGCGAGCGGCGGTGCGTGATCGCGCCGGTCCGCCTCGAGCCACCGGGCCGGGGCTCGGCTTGTCGGGTGCGACTGCTGTGGGCCATGACCACGCCGGTACCTTCGGTTCGTGATCCGGCTGGACATCGCCACGGTGCTCCTCCAGTGGGCCACCGGTGGGCTGCTGTTCCTGTGGGTCACGACCAGGCGGCGGGAGGTCGGCATCGGCTACGGCTGGCTGCTCCGGGCCACCTTCGCGGTGCTGGCGGCGCTGGCGCTCGTCACCGGGCGGGCGCTCGAGCCGGTGCCGGTGCGGGAGGTGGCGTCCCTCGGCGTCGTGCTCGCCGCCACCGTGGCCCTGGCCGCCTCGATCGTGCGCCGCCGGGCCGGGGTGGCGGGTGAGCGGGCCGAGGAGGCCCGCAAGGCGGCGCGGGTGGCGGCCATGACCGGCGCCCCCACCTCCCCGAAGCCTCCGGCTGCACCGCCGGCGCCGGCCCCGCCCGAGTTCCCCCCCGTCCTCGACCTGGTCGCGCCGGTCATCGGGGCGGTGGGCCTGGTGGCCGCCGCACTCGACGCCGGTGGGGGGCCGGCGCTCGCCGTCCTGCGAACCCTCACCGGGGCAGCGTTCCTCGGGGCGGTGACCGACGCCATGCTCCTCGGTCACTGGTACCTGGTGCAGCCGGGCATGGCCCGCAAGCCGCTGCTCGAGCTCGTGCGCTGGTTGACGCTGATCTGGCCCGTCGAGGTGCTCGCCCTGCTCCTGCCGACGGGGATGCTCTCGGTCCTGTCCGGGTCCATCGCCGACGGGTACAACGGCCTGCTCGGCTGGTTCTGGGTGGCGTGCGCGCTGGCCACGATCGTCCTGTGCGCCGTGACCCGGGCTGCGCTGAAGGAGCGCTACTACTCGGCGGTGATGGCAGCCACCGGCTTCTTGTACCTGGCCATCCTCACCGCCTTCGGGACCGACCTGGTGGCCCGGGCCGTGCTCGCCGCCTGAGCTGCGCTCAGACCGGGAAGCGGCGGCGGATCCAGTCGGCCAGCAGGGGGTCGACGACGACCAGGCGCCCGTCCCGCCGCACGAGGTAGCCGCTGCCGACGAGCGCCTCGACGGCAGCTCGGGCGGTGCCCGGCGCGAGGTCGACGACGTCGGCGGCGGTGCCGTAGATGCTGCCGCCGGAGGCCACGGCCCGCAGCGTCTTCTGGTGGCCGGAGGGCATGAGGGCGAAGAGCCGCTCGGACCCGCTGTCGACGTTCGACCGCACGTCCGCCAACGCCTCCTCCCACGTCCGGTCGTCGGCAACCGCTTCCTCGGGGGTCAGGCGCCACACGGCGTCCGCCAGCTGCATGGCCCGCTGCGGGTGACCCTCGGCGAAGGCGGCGAGACGGCTGGTCACGTCCCCCGTGCCCCGCCCCGTCCTGGCGAAGCCGTCCTCGACAGCGGCGACGACGGCTTCGGTGGACAGCGGTCCCAGCTCGAGGAGGTCGGCCTGGGCGAAGAACGGCTCGGCCTGGTCCGTGAACAAGGTGCGCATCGTCGAGGGCTGCGACCCGGCGAAGACGATCCCGAGCGCCTGGTAGTGGTGCTGGAGCTCGGTGCGCAGCAGCCCGGTCGCGCCCCTGACGCCGGCCACGCCCGCGAACTCGTCGAACACGACGACGAGGTCCCGCCGCTCGGCGGTGCGGACGAGCACCTGGAGGAGGTTGCGCACGGTGAGGACCGGGTCGGGGCGAGACCTGCCGCCCTTCGCCAGCTCGACGCCGACCACGCCGAGGTGCAGCGACAGCGTCCCCGCCACCGAGTCGAGCGTGCGCCGCACCGGCCCCTTCACCGCCGACAGGCCACGGTCGACGGCGGCGGCCAGGTCGGCCATGGAGCTGAGCTCGTAGAGGTCGATCCACACCGTGTCGGGACCGACGCCCTCCAGATCGGCGGTGACCCGCTTCAGCAGGCTGGTCTTCCCGTACCGGCGGGGTCCCAGGAGGGCGGTGAGCCGCCGGTCGACGAGCCGCTCGGCGAGGTCCCGCCGGAGCTCGTCACGGCCCGTGACCTGCTCGGGAGCGAGCGGACCCTGGTACGGGAAGGGGCTGCGCTCGACCACGCCATCAAGATACTCCATCGAACCGAGCATCTGATGCTCGGCTGCGTGGACCTCAGCGAGCGACGAAGTACTTCGCCTTCGGGTGGTGGAGGATGATCGCCGAGGTGGTCTGCTCCGGTTGGAACTGGTAGCCGGTCTCCTCCGAGACCTCGAGGCCGATCCGGTCGCCGCCGAGGAGCTCCCACACCTTCACGTTGTCCTCGAGGTCGGGGCACGCCGGGTAGCCCCAGGAGTAGCGGCCGCCCCGGTACTGCTGACGGAACAGGCCGGCCAGGGCGGGGGCGTCCTCGTCGGCGAAGCCCCACTCCTCCCTGATCCGGCGGTGCCACAGCTCGGCCAGCGCCTCCGCCATCTCGACGCCGAGCCCGTGGAGCAGCAGGTAGTCGCCGTAGCGGTCGCCGGCGAACAGCTCGGCCGCCCGCTCGGAGACGTCGGCCCCCATCGTGACGATGTGGAAGGCCACGTGGTCCTCGTCGCCGGACGCGACCGGCCGCACGAAGTCGGCGATGCAGAGGAACGGCGCCTCCCGCTGGCGGGGGAAGGAGAACCGCAGCCACTCGCTCGTGCGGCTCTCGTCCTTCCAGATGACCACGTCGTCGCCCTCGGCGTTGGCGGCGAAGTAGCCGTACACCACCTGGGGCACGAGGATCCCGGTGGCGGTCGCCTCGGCCAGCTGCGTCCGGAAGATCGGCCGGATGCGGGACTTGAAGTCGGCGTCCGACTCGCCCTTCTCGGGCCGGTACCCCCACTGGTTCCGGAACAGGGCGGTCTCGTTCACGTACCCGGCGATCTGGTCGAGGGCCACGCCCCTGACGACCCGGGACCCGACGAAGGGGGGCACGAAGAGCGGGTTCTCGGCTGTCACCTCGGGGGAGCGGGGCGGCACGACCACGTCGGGCACCTCCCGCTCGCTGCGGCGCGGCGGCAGGTCCCTCCCGCCGGCCTCCCGGCCGAACGCCTCGTCGACGTCCCCCGACCGCTTCAGCTCGACGAGCCGGTCGAGGGTGTGGAGGCCCTCGAAGGCGTCCTTGCCGTAGAACACCTTCCCCTCGTAGACGCCCCGCAGGTCGCGCTCGACGTAGGTGCGGGTGAGGGCGGCGCCGCCGAGCAGCACCGGGATCTGGGCGAGGCCCCGGGTGTTCAGCTCCTGCAGGTTCTCCCGCATGATCAGCGTGCTCTTGACGAGCAGGCCGCTCATGCCGATGGCGTCGGCGTCGACCTCGAGCGCCTTGGCGACCATGTCGGCGATGCTCACCTTGATGCCGAGGTTGAACACCTCGTAGCCGTTGTTGGTGAGGATGATGTCGACGAGGTTCTTGCCGATGTCGTGCACGTCGCCCTTGACCGTGGCCAGCACGACCCGGCCCTTCCCGCCCTGGTCGGCCTTCTCCATGTGCGGCTCGAGCTGGGCGACGGCCGCCTTCATCGTCTCGGCCGACTGGAGCACGAACGGCAGCTGCATCTGGCCGGAGCCGAACAGGTCGCCGACCACCTTCATGCCAGGAAGGAGCATGTCGTTGACGATGTCGAGCGGCGCGTTCCCCTCGGCCATCGCCCGCTCGAGGTCGGGCTCGAGGCCGTCCCTGTCGCCGTCGATGATGCGGGCCTTCAACACGTCGTCGATGGCCCAGCCGCTGCGGTCCTCCTTGGCCACGGCGCCCGAGGTGACCCCCTCGAACAGCGAGAGCAGCTCCTGCAGCGGGTCGTAGCCGTCACGTCGCCGGTCGTAGATGAGGTCGAGGCACACCTCCTTCGCCCGCTCGTCGATCCGGCTGAGCGGGAGGATGCGGGCTGCGTGGACGATGGCGGCGTCGAGCCCGGCCTCCTGGCACTCGTGCAGGTACACCGAGTTGAGGACGTGTCGGGCCGCGGGGGTGAGGCCGAAGCTGACGTTCGAGAGGCCGAGGATGGTCGACACCCCGGGCAGGTGCTCCTTGATGAGGCGGATGCCCTCGAGCGTCTCGATGCCGTCGCGGCGGCTCTCCTCCATGCCCGTCGAGAGGGGGAGCGCGAGCGGGTCGAAGAGCAGGTCGCTCGGATCCAGCCCGTACCGGTCGACAGCGAGGTCGTGGATGGCCTTCGCCGCCCGCAGCTTCCAGTCGGCGGTGCGGGCCTGGCCCTCGGTGTCGATGCACGTGCACACGACCGCGGCCCCGTACTCCCGGGCGAGGGAGAGGAAGCGGTCGAGCCTGGTGCCGGGGGCGTCGCCGTCCTCGAGGTTGACCGAGTTGAGGATCGGCTTGCCGCCGATCCACTGGAGGCCGACCTCGATCACCTCTGGCTCGGTGGAGTCGAGCATGATCGGCAGGCTCGACTGGGTGGCGAAGCGGGACATGACCTCGTCCATGTCCGACGAGCCGTCCTCGCCGGTGTAGTCGACGCACACGTCGAGGACGTGGGCCCCCTCCTTCACCTGCTCCTTGGCCATGGCGACGGTCGTGTCCCAGTCGTCGGCCAGCATCGCGTCCCGGAACTTCTTCGAGCCGTTGGCGTTCGTGCGCTCGCCGACCATGAGCACGCTGAGGTCCTGGGCGAAGGGGACCGAGGTGTAGATCGAGGCGGCTGCAGGCTCGAGCGTCGGGTTCCGGGAGGCGGGGGTGAGCCCACCGACACGGTCCACGACGGCTGCGAGGTGCTCGGGCGTGGTGCCGCAGCAGCCACCGACGACCGAGACACCGAGCTCGGTGACGAAGCGGTGGTGGTGCTCGGCCAGCTGGTCGGGCGTGAGGTCGTAGTGCATCTTCCCCTCGACGACCGACGGGAGGCCGGCGTTGGGGAGGCAGCTGATCGGCACGGCGCTGTGGCGCGAGAGGTGCCGCAGGTGCTCGTCCATCTCTGACGGGCCGGTGGCGCAGTTGATGCCGACCACGTCCGGCCGCACGGCGGCGAGGGACGTGAGGGCGGCGCCGATCTCCGTGCCGGGCAGCATCCGGCCGGTGAGCTCGATCGTGACCTGGACCTGGATCGGGACCTCCCGCCCGGCCGCCCTCATGGCCCGCCGGCAGCCGATCATCGCCGCCTTCGCGCCGAGGAGGTCGAACACCGTCTCGACCAGGAACAGGTCGACCCCGCCGGCCAGCAGCCCCGCCGCCTGCTCCTCGTAGGCGTCGCGCAGGGCGGCGAAGCGGATGTTGCCGAGCGACGGGAACTTGGTTCCGGGACCGATCGAGCCTGCGACCCAACGGGGCTTGTCGGGCGTGGAGAAGTCGGCGGTCACCGCCCGGGCGAGGCGGGCCGCCCGCTCGTTCAGCTCGAAGGCCCGCTCGGCGATCCCGTACTCGCCGAGGGTGTACGACAGCGACCCGAACGTCGCCGTCTCGACGGCGTCACAGCCGACGTCGAGGAACGCTGCGTGCATCGACGTGATGAGGTCGGGGCGGGTGTCCACGAGGATCTCGTTGCACCCCTCGAGCTGGGCACCGCCGAAGTCGGCGGGCCCGAGGTCCTGGGCCTGGACGTAGGTGCCGAAGGCACCGTCGAAGATGACCACCCGCTCGCGGGCGGCGGCGAGGTAGTCCATGGGACGAGGCTACCGACGGCCCTCGGGCGCGGGCCCATCGGTTCCGGGGGCGGCTCGGACGCCTCCTCTGCGGAACCCCGTCCAGGGCTCGGGATCCAGCCCCCCGGGACCGGCGATCCGGAGGCGGGACAGGCTGCTCCCGGTCGCTCGGCGGCCGTCTGCGGTGGGTGTCCCTGCCCGGGGCCTGCGCAGGCCGACCGGGGTGGGGGTGTCGGTAGGGTGCTCGGGGATGCGGGTGTGGACGGGCAAGGGAGACGACGGCACCACCGGCCTGCTGTACGGCGGGCGGGTGCGCAAGGACGACCCGGCGCCGGAGGCGTACGGGGCGGTCGACGAGGCGCAGGCGGCCCTCGGCGTCGCCCGGGCCGACGCCGTTCCCGGTTCGGAGCTCGACGAGGTGCTCGTCCACGTCGAGCGCGACCTCTACGTGTGCATGGCCGAGCTGGCCACCGCCCCCGGCAAGCGGGACAGGCTCGAGGCCGGGCGCTCGCTCGTCACCCCGGAGATGGTGTCTGCCGTCGAGGAGCGCACCATCTCGCTCTCGGAGCGCTTCGAGATGCCGTCGGACTTCGTGCTCCCCGGGGAGACCCGCACCTCGGCGCTGCTCGAGGTCGCTCGCACGGTCGTGCGCCGGGCCGAGCGAGCGTCGGTGGCGGTGGCGGACGAGGCTTCCTCTGTGCTGCCGTACCTCAACCGCCTCTCCAGCCTCCTCTGGGCCCTGGCCCGATGGCAGGAGGGCGAGCACCACCGCCTGGCCAAGGACGAGCCGGTCTCCCTGGACCCTGCCGGCGTCGCTGCACCGACCGCCGATCCCGTGCCTGCCCCGCCATCCGCCGACGACGCAGCCCGGGTCGCCGGGTCGCCCGGCATCGGAACCGCCCCACCCGCCTGACGACCGTTCCCCGACCGCATCAGGAGCCCCCAATGCCCGTCACCTGCTCGATCAGCGCGACCGTCCCGAGTGACGCCGAGGTGCTCGCCGTCCCCGTCGCCACCGGCCCGAGCGTGGTCGGAGACGCTCTCGGCCTCGACGTCGCCCACCTGGAGGCACGCGGCTTCACCGCGAAGCCGGGGGAGATCCTGAGCGTGCCGGGGACGGGCGGGGACACCTTGGTGGCGGTCGGGGTGGGCGACGCCGGCGACGTCACCCCCGACATCCTGCGTCGGGCGGCGGCGAGCGCGGTGCGGGCCGCCTGGAAGCGGACGAGCCTGGCGCTCACCCTGCTCGACGCCCTCCCCCCGGGTGCGGACCCGGCTGCAGCGGCAGCCGCCGTCGCCGAGGGCGTGGGCCTGGCGTCGTACCGCTTCACCCGCTTCAAGTCCGACCCGGACCCGTGCCGGCTGGAGGCGGTGACCATCGTCGGCGCCGGCGACGGGGCCGCCGACGCCGTGACCCGGGCCGCTGCGGTGGTGGCCGCCACCTGCCTGGCCCGCGACCTCGTGAACACCCCGGCCGGCCACCTGCACCCTCGTGACCTCGCCGAGACGGCCGAACGGGAGGTGCAGGGCGAGGGCCTGACGGTCGAGGTCCTCGACGAGCACGCCGTCGCCGACCTCGGCCTCGGCGGGCTCCTCGGCGTGGCACGGGGCTCGGAGGAGCCGTGCCGCCTCATCAAGATGACCTACGAGCCCCCGGGGGGCGCCGACAGCACCGTCGCCCTGGTCGGCAAGGGCATCACGTTCGACTCCGGCGGCCTCTCGCTCAAGACCGGCGAGGGGATGATGACGATGAAGACCGACATGGGCGGCGGCGCCGCAGTGCTCGCCACCATGTCGGCCCTGCCGGCGGTGGCGCCGCCGGTACGGGTCGTCGCCTTCGTGCCCACCACCGAGAACATGCCGAGCGGTCGGGCCATGCGCCCCGGTGACGTGCTCACCATCCGCAACGGGACCACGGTCGAGGTCCTCAACACCGACGCCGAGGGGCGCCTGATCCTCGCCGACGGCCTGAGCCTGGCGGTCGAGGAGGAGCCCGTCGCCATCATCGACCTCGCCACGCTCACCGGTGCCTGCATGATCGCGCTCGGCAAGGGCATCGCCGGGCTGATGACGAACGACGACGGCCTGCGGGAGCGGGTCAGCGGCGCCGCCGACCGCGCCGGCGAGCCCGTGTGGCACCTGCCCCTCCCGAAGCAGTACCGCAAGCACCTCGACTCGCCGATCGCCGACATGAAGAACATCGGCAACGGCCCCCACGGCGGGGCGCTCACCGCCGGGCTCTTCCTCGAGGAGTTCGTCGGCGACATCCCGTGGGTCCACCTCGACATCGCCGGCCCCTCGACCAGCGAGGACGACGACGGGGCCCTGGTGAAGGGGGCCACCGGCTTCGGCGTGCGCACCCTCGTCGAGCTCCTCTCGACCTGGGGCTCCGCCGCCCCCTGACGCCCGGTCGGGGGACGCACGGCGGTCCCGCCGGCGGCCGACCGAACACGGTGGGCCCCCCGCCGGCCAGGCCCCCTTCGCGGGATCAGCCGCCCTTGGGCTGCCAGCCGTCCTTCACCGCTGCCTGGTAGCGCTCCACGACGCTGCCAGGGATGCGACCCCGAGCGGGGATCGACACCTTCTGCTCGGCCGCCCACTCCCGCAGGATGCCGAGGTCGTAGTCCCGCTGCCTCGGCCTGCCCCCCGTGGCGCGAGCAGTGCTCTGGCGGCCACCGGTCGAGCCCTTCACGGGGAGGGCCGCCTCCCAGTACCGGCCGAGGGCGTCCAAGAGCGCCGTGTGGTTGTCGTCGCTCAGGTCGAGCGCCCGCCACTCGCCGTTCAACCCGAGCAGGACCTTCTGGGTGGCATCGCTGCCGTCGAGGTCGTCGACCAGCCTCGTGACCGTCTCTTCAGCCACCGTGATCGACCTCCGTGTGCGCGCACATGCGGGAGCAGCGTAGGCGAAGCCCGGGCGGCTGAACGGCGACCCGGGCCCCCCGCCAGGGGCGCATCCGGGTGCTCGCACCGACCACCGGCTCACCGCCGGATCGCCTGAGCCCAGCGGATCATCGACACCGGGCCGGACGAGGTCGTCGAACCGCTCCGAGCCGAGCCTCCACGCCGCCGTCGGGCCCTCGTCCTCCTCGGTCGGCGAGGGTGCAGCGGTGGCGGGGTCGCTAGAAGCCGGAGGGAGACGGCATGGGCTTCGCCGGGTCGGCGAGGATGGGGTCGGGTCCGCCGGTTCCGACCTCGAACTGGACCATCATGTCGTGGTCCTCGTGGGCGAGGTTGTGGCAGTGGATCATGTACTTCCCGAGGTGGGGGCCGTAGCGGGCGATGACTCGGACGGTCTCGTTCTCGCCGACGTAGACGACGTCCTTGGGTCCCTTCTCGTGAGCCATCGGCGGCCTCCCGTTGCGGGAGAGGACCTTGAAGTCGACGAGGTGGATGTGGACCGGGTGGAACCAGCCGCCCGACTTGTTGACGAGGTTCCAGATCTCCACGTCGCCGAGCTTGGGGTTGGCGAAGACCTCCTTGTAGCCGCTGCGGATCACGTCGTGCCAGGTCCGGCCGTTGATGGTCCACATGCTGTTGGAGCGTTCGACCCGCATCTCCCGCGTCTTCACCGACTGTGTCGGAGCGAGGTTCATCACGTCGTTGTTGTTGGCCAGCTGCGAGGGGACCTCGTTGTTCGACAGGTCGCCGGCAGCCACCACGTCGAAGGCCATGACCACGGCGGTGTTCGTGTAGTCGATGTTGTTGGGGTTGCTCATGTTGCGCAGCACCACCCGCCGGCCTGGTGCGTACTTGGCGAAGTCGATGATCACGTCGTAGCGCTCGGCCGCACCGTGGCGGAACGAGCCGACGACCTGGGGGGCGGGCATGAGGCCGCCGTCGGTGGCGATGATGGTGAACGGGTCGCCGGAGTCGAGCTTCCACCTGAACGACCGCGACACGGAGGCGTTGCAGATGCGGAACCGGTACTTGCGGGCCTCCACCTTCATCACGGGCCACGGGTCGCCGTTGACGAGGATCACGTCACCCATCAGACCGGAGTTGTCGTCGTCGTCGTAGAGCAGCTGGCCCCTCGGGTCGAACATGGCGTCCCGCACGATCAGTGGCACGTCGTACCTGCCCTTCGGCAGGGGCAGGCTCCGCTCGTGGGGATCGAAGATCCGGTACATGGCAGCGAGGCCCATGTAGGCGTTCCTCGCCGTCTGGTGGACGACGTGGTCGTGGTACCAGAGGGTCCTGGCGTTCTGGAAGTTCGGGTAGTGGTAGTCCTTCCACGCGTTCTGACCGATGACGTCGCTGGCGTAGCCGTCGAACTGGGGTAGCGACGCCGAACCGTGGAGGTGCACCGACGTGGTCGTCGGCTGACCCAGATGGTTGTTGGGGAGCAGGTTGCGTTGCCGAACGACGGTCTTGCGACCCTGCATCACGTCGATCGTGGGACCGGGGACCGAGCCGTTGTAACCCCACATCGTCGTGGCCAGACCATCGATGATGTTCGCCTGCACGGGGACCATGTCCATCACGTAGTAGTCCGTGTCCGGGTCGGGACCGGCGACACGAGTCGCGGCCGGCGGGACCCTGAACGGTCGGGTGAACGGCCTCGGGAGCCTGCTCGACGCGATCCGCTCCGGGTCACTCGCGAAGGCGAAGCGCTGGAGCGGCAGCAACATCGCAGCGCCCCCTCCCAGCGCTCCCATCTTCAACACATCGCGTCGTGACAGCGGCATCGCCGTTCTCCTCCAAGTTGGCTCGAAACGCAACCTAGGAGGAGGCAATCCTTATGCCCACTCGACGTCGTGTCAGCGTTCCTCCGGTCAAAATTCGGCCCAGTGGGGCCAGCCGGTCAACGTAGGAGGAGGACCTTTGGGAAAACTCTGGGTCCGACCTGACGTACGTCTCGTAGCGAGATCTGACGGAACGTGAGCCGTTGCGTTGGCTGCGGCCCAGTCCTCGTCCCGACTACATGGCTCCCGGAGCGCGGGCGCTGCTGCGATGACGGGCGTTCACCAGCTGGCGTCGGGCCGGCGACACCGACTCGGCCAGCACGTCGCGTATCACGGGGTGCCGGAACCGGTACCCCTCACCGTCGACGTCGAGGATGCCGAAGTCGCGGAGCCGGTCGAGCTCATCGACGACCTCGCTGAACGGGAGCTCGGCGCAGCGGATGACGGCGAGTGGCTTGAACGGTTCGTCGAGCAGCGCAGCGATCTGGACCACGATCACTGCGAGCCCGCCGACGCTTCGGGTGGTGGAGAGCACCTTCGACCGCAGGCTGGGTGGGATGCCGTCGTTCCCTGCGGTCTTCCAGCGCCACGAGTCGGCGAGGAGGCGCGGGCTCCCGCCGGAGTAGGACAGGAGGTCAGGTGCGAAGGGTGCGATGCCATCGAGGTCGGATGTGGTGAGTGGCCCGAGGTGGAGTCGTTCGGCGGCCCGCAGGGTGTGGATCGACGCCGCCCTCCCCTCTCTCGACTGAACGGTGGCGACGACGCAGACGGGCAGCTCAGGATCGCGTCGAGCCAAGTGGTCCAGGGCCAACAGGGTGGCGGTGTCCGCGAGGTGCAGGTCGTCGATGAGCAGCACCACCGGCGAGCGCGAGCGGACGAGGGCGTACAGGCTCTCCAGCGCCGGGAGGGCTTGGCCGGTCTCGAGCTGCTTCACCGAACCGTGCTCGATCACGATCGAAGGCCCGCGACGGCCGGCTCGCACGTCGGCGTCCCTGAGGACCGCCGTGAGCGCGCTGAAGGCGATCTCGGTGTGCAGCGGCGTGCACGTCGTGCGACCGAACGGCCCGAAGGACCCCTGTGCGAGCTGGTCGAGCAGTGTCGTGCGCCCCGTCCAGCGCTCGCCCTCGATCAGGACGAGCCGGAACTCCGAGCGTGAGGCGGCCACGTGATCGTCGAGGCGCTGGAGCAGCTCCTTGCGTCCCAGGAAGGGCAGCTGGCGGTCAGGCTGACGCCGTTCCTGCTCTCCGCTCCGTGCGCGCGAACGCACAGGCCCCTCTGGGGGAGGCAGCAGCTCGTGGATCGGCACATCCCGCTGGATGGCGTTCAGGATCCGCATCGTGTCCGGCGAGGGGTTGATGTCGAGCACGTCCGCGAGCTCCGCCTGGCACCGTCGGAAGGTCCGGACCGACTCCTCCGGCCGCCGGAGCGCGTAGCTGCTGAGCATGGACAGGCGGCACGCATCCTCATCCATGGCGTCGACGGACAGGACCGACTCCGCATGGAGACGTGCCAGATCGGGGTCACCTGTCACCAGCGCGTCCTCCGCCGACTGCACCCGGATGCGGTTGACCGCTGCCTGGTACCGCGCCCGCTCTGCCAGCACCCATGGCTCGTGGTGGGCGTCCTCCAACAGAGGCCCTCGCGCGAGGGCGAGGGCTTCCGCGTGCAGACGCATCCGCTCGTCCCGATCGGCGCCGGGCACGCACGCCAGCAGCGCGTCGAACCGGTCGAGGTCGAGCACGATGCTCTCGGTGCGGATCCGATAGGCCGACGGCTCGGTCACGATGAGCCGGCGGCCGTGGTGCCGGTCTGCTCCGAGGCGGCTCCGGAGCAGCGACACGTACGTCTCGAGCGTGGCCGGGACGTTCTGCGGGAGCCGGTCCGGCCACAACCCGTCAGCCAGCCGCTCCCTGCTGACCGACCTGCCCCGAGCGAGGAGGAGCATCTCGAGCAGTGCCTTGGGCTTGCGCCCGCCGAGCTGTCGCGGACCCAGCTTCCGGTCCGTGACGTCGACGCAGAGGGAGCCGAACAGGTGCACCGAGAGGTGCGGCTCGGGGTCGACGAGGATCGATCGCCCGTCGGCGTCGGCCTCTGGTGCACGCTGGATGCTCAACGTGCCCTCCTCTCGATTGGTTGCTCCTCGTCCTGGTCCGCTCGCCCGAGTACCGGGACCAGCGGTCCAAGAGAAAGGCAAAAGGTGTCCCTCGTACGATCCGAGCTCACCCTGCGAAGACTCGTTCCGACGGGAGGATGATGTAGCCCGTGGCAGAGAATAGCCAATCCGTCCTTCGCGCACCTTGGGAGATGCCCAGCAATCGCGGCGACGCTGCCAGCGTTCGTCCACGGTGAACGGACGGTCCCCGACCGCTCTCGCACCCCAGGAGCTGTGCCGCTCGGGGGTCTTCGCCTGACACGCACCCGCCGGCTGCTCTCGACGTGGTGGCCTGCGCTCGTCCTCGTGCTCCTCGTCCTCACCTGGGTCCTGGCCGCCGAGCCGATCCGTGTCGGCTCGAGCAGCATGACGCCGACGTTGCGCGACGGCGACCAGGTCCTGCTCGACAAGGTGACCTACCGCTTCCGCAAGCCACGGGTCGGCGAGCTCGTCGTGGTCCAGCCACCCGGCGGCGAGCCCCTCGCGGTCAAGCGGGTCGTGGCCGTCGCCGGCTCCGACGTCGCGCTCGAGGACGGCGCGCTGATCGTCGACGGCGTGGAGCAGCGTGAACCCGCGCTTGATCTCGCCGGCGTGGACGGGGTGTACTTCGGACCCGCAGCGGTGCCCGACGACACCGTCTTCGTCCTCGGCGACAACCGCGGCGAGTCCGTCGACTCCCGTTCGTACGGGCCAGTGCCCCTGGCCGACATCGTCGGCCGGGTGGTCGTCCGGCTCTGGCCGCCGACGCGCCTGTGAGCAACGCTCGGCGGCCCTTCACCCCGCCGGAGCCGCCGCGTCCCCCGGCTTCCGCTGTCGCCGCTGCCGGCATCGTCCGTCGACAGCGAGTGCTACGTCGAACTTCGCCATCTCCCCGATCCCGACCGGCGGTTCATTCTACTCAGGCGTGAGGAACTTCCGAAATAGGACCGACCCGGAAACGCGCAATGAGATGACCGGACGCCTCGTCGTCGACCTCTTGCATCGAGCACACCAAGAGGATTCGAAAAGTCCAGCGGTGGATGCTGCAGGCAATGTCCTCAGGAGGAACCATGCCCCTTCCAGCTTCAGCACCGTCGTTCCGCCCCGGTGAGCAACGTCGAACCGGTTGCTCGAGACTCGTGCGGCTCGCCGCAGGGGTCGTCGCGATGGTGCTCTTCGCGACGGCGTCGCCGGGCGTCCCAGGGGTGGGCACCGCAGCGGCGGCCCCCGTGGGGCAGGGCTTCAACCTCAACGCCTCCGACCTCCGCTTCATCATGAAGCAGATCGGCATCGCCGAACGGCACGTCGCCGGCACCACCTCGGCGACCGGCCTCTGCGGCGGGCTCTTCGGGCACGGCCCCGACGGGATCGAGGCGACGGCGGACGACCAGATCCCGGAGAACGGTGTGGGCGTGACCCTGCCGTGGGGCCTCCGCACCGTCGACGGCACCTGCAACAACATCGTGAAGGACCAGGCGGAGTTCGGTTCAGCGGACCGGCCCTTCCCGCGGCTGGTGCCGAGGAGCTTCCGGCCTGGGTACGGCGAGGCCGGCAACGTCACGGACGCCCAGCCGCGTGTGATCAGCAACCTCATCGTCGACCAGACGGCCTCGAACCCGGCGGCCGTGGAGGCCGCCGGACCGACGCCGGAGAGCAGGGTGACGACCGCCTCAGGTGCGTTCTTCATCCCGAACGTGGCGCCTGACGTGGGTCTGTCGGCCCCCTACAACTCGTGGTTCACGCTCTTCGGTCAGTTCTTCGACCACGGGCTGGACCTCGTCAACAAGGGTGGCACGGGCACGGTCACCGTCCCGCTGCAGTCCGACGACCCACTCATCGGCCAGGGCCCGCCGTTCATGACGCTCACCCGGGCCTCGCACTCGGGCGACATGGAGGCGAGCAACCAGACGTCGCCGTGGATCGACCAGAGCCAGACCTACAGCTCCCACCCGTCCCACCAGGTGTTCCTCCGCGAGTACGAGCTCATCGACGGCAAGCCCGTGGGGACCGGGCGGATGATCACGGGCACCGGCGACGGCATGGCGGACTGGAAGACCGTGAAGGCACAAGCCCGTGACATCTTGGGCATCGCGCTCACGGACATGGACGTGCTGAACGTCCCGACGCTGCTGACCGACCCGTACGGCCACTTCGTGCGAGGGACGAACGGCTTCCCACAGCTCGTCCTGACGGGCGGAGGCACCAGGGAGGGGAGCGCGACGGCACCGATCCCCACCGAGGGTGCGATCCCGACTGGTCACGCGTTCCTCGACGACATGGCGCACACGGCGGTGCCGTCGGCGGCGAAGGTCGCCGACTCGGACGGCGTCGTCAACGACAGGAACACCCGTCCGTCCAGCACCTCGTACGACGACGAGATGCTCGACGCACACTTCGTCGCCGGCGACGGGCGGGTCAACGAGAACATCGGCCTCATCACCGTGCACCACGTGTTCCACTCGGAGCACAACCGGTTGACCGTCGACATCGCCGACAGGATCGCCACCGACCCTGCGCTCTCCCAGGCCGAGCGTGACGCCTGGCGGGTCATCGGGCCCGCCGGGTGGGACTACGGCGAGCGGCTGTTCCAGGCCGCCCGGTTCGTGACGGAGATGGAGTACCAGCACCTGGCGTTCGAGGAGTTCGCCCGCAAGGTGCAGCCCATGGTGAACCTCTTCGGCGAAGGGGGGACCGGGTACCGGACCGACGTCGACCCGGCGATCAGCGCCGAGTTCGCGCATGCCGTCTACCGGTTCGGGCACTCCATGCTGAACGAGTCGGTCGACCGGGTCGCCGCCTCCGGCGCACGCCGCGACGTCAGCCTGCTCGACGCCTTCCTCAACCCGCCCATGTTCCTCGACGGCGGGACGAACCCCGACGCAGCAGCCGGTGACGTCGTGCGCGGCATGACCCGCCAGACCGGGAACGAGCTCGACGAGTTCGTCACCGAGGCGCTCCGCAACGAGCTCCTCGGCCTTCCTCTCGACCTCGCGTCACTGAACCTGGCGCGAGCCAGGGACACCGGGATCCCGGGGCTGAACGCGGCACGGAGGACGTTCTTCGCCCAGACCTCGGACTCGGGGCTGCGGCCGTACACGAGCTGGGCCGACTTCGGGTTCAGCCTCAAGCACCAGGCTTCACTGGTCAACTTCATCGCTGCGTACGGCACCCACGGATCCATCACGAGCGTGACCAGCCTCACCGACAAGCGGTCGGCGGCCCAGGCCCTGCTCGACGTGGCCGGCGCCCCGGAGCCGTCCGGGTCGACGCTGACGGAGGAGCAGGTGGCGGCCCTGCGCCTGCAGCAGGAGGATGCACGGGCGTTCCTGAACAGCACCGCTCCGTACGAGAGCGGCGGGAGCGGGGTCACGACCACAGGTGTCGACGGCATCGACCTGTGGGTCGGCGGGCTCGCCGAGAAGCAGATGGTCTTCGGTGGCCTGCTCGGCCCGACGTTCAACCACGTGTTCGAACGGCAGATGGAGAACCTGCAGGACAGCGACCGCTTCTACTACCTGTCTCGCACCGTGGGGCTCAACCTGCTGACCCAGCTCGAGGGCAACTCGTTCTCCGAGCTGATCCAGCGCAACACCGACGTCGAGGGCCTGCCTGCCGACTCGTTCTCCCGCCCCGGCCTCGTCTTCGACCTGTCGAAGCAGAGCGCCACCGGTGCGATCGTCGACGACGCCGACACCGAGTACCGCGAGCCGGACCTGCTCGTCCGCGAGCCGGACGGGACGATCCGCTACGGCGGCCCGGAGCACGCAGTGTTCAACGGCACCCCGGGCGCCGACCGTGTCAGCTCCAGCGAGGGCGACGACACCATCCGAGGCAACGCCGGGAACGACCGGATGGAGGGCGGGGACGGGAACGACAACCTCATCGGCGGTGAGGGCGACGACATCATGACCGACCTGGCCGGTGACGACGTCCTCAAGGGCGGTGACGGCGACGATGCCCTCTCCTCGGGTCGGGGCTTCGGCGGCGACCTCAACCAGGGCGGTCTGGGCAACGACTTCATCGTCGGCGGCAACGACATGACGGAGTCGTTCGCAGGGCCGGGCAACGACTTCGTCTTCGCCGGCGAGGCCCAGGACGCCGTCTTCGGTGACGACGGCGACGACTGGATCGAGGGCGGGAAGGGTCCGTTCAACCTGTTGCAGGGTGACAACGGCGCCCCGTTCCAGGACGACCCGAACGAACCGGGCCACGACGTCCTCTTCAGCTACGGCGGTGAGCAGGACTACGACGCGGAGGGCGGCGACGACATCATGCTGGTCGGCCCGGGCATCCAGCGGAGCGAGGGCATGCTCGGGTTCGACTGGACGAGCCACAAGAGCGACCCGCAAGCCGGCACCTCCGACATGCGGATCACCGGCTTCCTGCCGCCCTCCGTCGACGCCAACCGCGACCGCTTCGACCTCGTCGAGAGCATGTCCGGCTGGAGCTTCAACGACGTCCTGCGGGGCGACGACCGTGACGCAGCAGCGATGGCCGGCCACGAGCTGACCGCCCAGGGCATCAACCGGATCGACGGGCTGTCGGCGCTGCTCGACGGTGCGACCAGCTTCACCGGTGGCAACATCCTCATCGGCGGCGCCGGCGACGACGTCGTCGAGGGACGAGGCGGGAACGACCTCATCGACGGTGACGCCTGGCTGGACGTCCAGCTCGAGGTCCGCAGCACGGCGGGTCTCGTCGTGAGGCGGGCGGACACCATGTCCGAGCTCCAGGTGGAGGTGTTCGCCGGCAGGCTCGACCCCGGGAACATCTCCATCGTCCGGACCATCAGGGCCGGCGCGCCCGGGACGGACACCGCCTCGTTCTCCGGTGCCCGAGCCGAGTACGACATCACCACCGTCGGCGCCGGCAGGACGCTCGTCGTCCACCGGGGCGGGACGGCGGTCGACGGGACCGACACGTTGCGGAACGTCGAGAAGCTGCAGTTCTCCGACGGCACCGTCGACGTCCCGTCGACCGACGTCGCAGCGCCGACCGTGACCACGACCACCCCGGCGGGCGGCGCCGCCGTCGTCTCGGCGCTGGCCGACGTGACGGCGACGTTCAGCGAGAACGTGCTCGGCGTCGACGGCACCACCTTCACCCTGCGGGCCGGCACGGGCACCACGCCGCTCCCCGCGACGGTCACGTTCGACGGCACGACACGCACCGCCACGTTGAACCCGACCGCTGACCTGGCGCCGGTGACGACGTTCACCGCCGAGCTCACCGGTGGGCCGCGCGCGATCCGTGACGTGGCCGGGAACCCGCTGACCACGACGGTGTGGACGTTCACGACAGGTGCTGCGGGTGACCGCACACCGCCCACGGTCACGCTGCAGACCCCGGCACCTGGGACCGCCGGCCTGCGGGCGTCGATCGACGTCATCGCGCAGTTCAGCGAGCCCGTCGTCGGGGTCGACACGACCTCGTTCACGCTTGCGAACGCCGCGAACACCCCGGTGGCGGCAACCGTCACCTTCAGCAACCCCGTCGGCGCCTGGGTCCTCAACCCCTCCAGGAACCTGCCGAACGGCACCTACACCGTCCGGCTCACGAACGCCATCAGGGACACGGCGACGAGCCCGAACCCGTTGGCGCCCCTGACGTGGACGTTCACGGTCGGTGCCGCGACGCCGCCCGGAGGCGGAGACACGACCGCACCCACCATCACCGGCAGGTCACCGGCGCCGGGGGCGACGGGTGTCGGCAGGACAGGTGACGTCGCCGTCACCTTCAGCGAAGCCGTCACGGGAGTCGGGCCGACGACGTTCCTGCTCAAGGACACGGCGCTGGGCACGACCGTCCCCTCCCGGCTCAGCTCGAGTGGCGGCACCCAGTGGAGGCTGCGGCCGAGCGCGAGCCTGGCCGCCGGCAGGCAGTACACCGTCCAGGTCATGGCCGGCATCGCCGACGACGCAGGGAACCCGCTCGTCCCCGAGTCGTGGAGCTTCACGACTCGGTGACCAGCTCCGAGCGTGCGAGAGGTGGCTCTCCCGGGCGTGACCTGGGCTTGGCGCTCGGTCGCCTCGAGGTCGTCGCCCAGCTCGAGCAGCGTGAGCGCGAGGCGGCGGGAGCGGTTGCGCATGCGCTCCACGTCGGCGACGCGTGCCTCGGCTTCGATCCGACGCTGGTGCCCTGCCTTGAGGCCGCTCGAGCGGCCTGACGAGCTCTCGGCGGTCGAGCGGCGGGAGGCGGCGGCGGACGTCGAGCACGCCGTCGCCCCAGGTTGGGCGACGTCGATCTGGCAGCAACGGGCGAGCGCCTGGACGAAAGGCGAGTCGCAGCCCCGGCCGCCGAGCCCGAGCACCCTCCCCGTCTCCGCCAGCGGGAGCTCGAACCGCCGGCTCGGCCTCGAGCCCGGCGGCGACGCGCCGCAGGAGCCAAGGCGACGTCGTTCCATCAGGAGCTGCGCTGCCTGAACCCCAATGCGGTGTTGAACCAGACATCGCAGCCGCTCACGCCGCGGTCGGGCCGTCGTCCTCCTCGGTCGTGGTGGGTGCAGGGGTGGCGGGTGTGGCTGCGGTGGTGGCTCGTCGGGCCAGCGCGTCGGCCCGCTGGGCGAGGAGGCTGTGGTGCACGAGGCGGGGGGCGCCGTCCGCGGCGTCATCGCCGGACGCCCGGGCCTGGCGGTGCTGCTCCCAGGCCCACAGGGATGACTCCCGTGCGATCGACGGGTGAAACCTCCAGCGGTGGAGCTGGCGCTCCGTCGCCTCGAGGTCCTCGCCCAGCTCGAGCAGCGAGAGGGCGAGGCGGCGGGAGCGGTTGCGCATGCGCTCCACGTCGGCGACGCGTGCCTCGGCTTCGATCCAGCGCTGGTGCTCGGCCTGGAGCCCCTCTGGCAGGCGGACGAGCTGTCGGCGGTTGAGCGGTGGGAGGCGCCGGCGGACGTTGAGCACGCCGTCGCCACCTGGCTGGGCGACGTCGAACTGGCAGCAACGAGCGAGCGCCCGGACGAACGGCGAGTTGCGGCCCTCGCCACCGAGCCCGAGTGCTCTCGCCGTCTCCGCCAGCGGCAGCTCGAACCCTGCGGGCTCGGCCTCGAGCCCGGCGGCGACGCGCCGCAGGAGCCAGGTGGTGCTCGGGCCCAGGACGCCGAGCCAGAACCGCTCGACGTAGGCGGAGCGCGGGTCGTGGCCGAGCTTGTCGATCACGGGGTCGGGCCAGGGTCGGACCGTGAGGGTCTCGGCCGGGAGCGCGGGAAGGGTGGCGGGCATGGGTCCTCCGGGGCAGAGCGGCTGGAGGGGGAAGCGAGGGGACTCACATGCACTTTCATGTCCTCTCGGTGGCCAGCAGCGTCGCACCGGGCCCACGACCTCGTCAAGCCCTGGCCGCGCTCGCTGAGCTGGCGGGGCGCCCCAGCCTCCCGGACCCGAAGACAAGACATCGGCCTCGAGCCCGTCCCGGTTCCGTAGCGTCACCTCATGCCGACCTACCGGGTGAACCCGCAGGGCGTGGCCAGAGCACGCGAGCTGATCGACGCCCGCCGGTACCGCGTGCGGAGCCGCTGGGCTGACGTCCAGCCAGGCGCGGCAGAGAGGAACGCCTTCCTCAGGTCCCACACCTGGGAGGAGTACTCCGGCTGGCACCTGGGGCTGGCCGAAGGTCCGGGGGACGAGACGAAGGCCCGCTACGCGTTCGGCTACGGCGACTTCACCCGGCTCCACCGCATGGGCCTCATCGCCTGCTACTACCGAGCCGCCGAGTGGGAGCACACCGAGGTGATGGTGGCGGCACACGAGCTCCTGCTCCGCCTCGACGAGGGCAGAGCTCGAGGGAGAGCCCGCAGCTGGCCCGCCGCTCCGCGGGGGCGGCCGACCGGGGATGTCCCAGCGGGTCGGACCCGCCGGTCGCCATCCAGGTCGTAGCACGAGGCTGGCGCAGACCTGGATCGCGAAGCACTCGCTGAGGGAGCGACTGCTGTGCCGATCTGGGGTCCGACGGGTCAGCACGTCGGGGGAAGCAGCGTCGTCCAGCCCGGCCAGGGCTGCGATGCTCGGGTCATGGCAGAGGCGACCGAGGGGACGGGTGACCCCGTCGACGTGGCGGGGGAGCTGCTGGGAGCAGCCTCCCGGGTGGTGGTGCTGACCGGGGCGGGCATCTCCACGGACTCCGGCATCCCCGACTTCAGGGGACCCAACGGCGTCTGGACGAAGAACCCCGAGGCGGAGAAGGCGTCGAACCTGAGCAACTACATCCGCCAGCCCGAGCTCCGACGGGCCTCGTGGCAGGCGCGGCTCGGCTCGCCGGCGTGGAGCGCGGAGCCGAACCCCGGCCACCGGGCGCTCGTCGACCTCGCGGCACAGGGACGGCTCCACACCCTCGTGACCCAGAACATCGACGGGCTGCACCAGCGGGCCGGCAGCGACCCGGCCACCGTCGTGGAGGCCCATGGGACGATCCACCGCTGGGCGTGCCTGTCGTGTGGGGACGGTGGGCCCATGTCGGAGGCGCTCGAGCGGGTCAGGGCCGGGGAGGTCGACCCGGCGTGCGAGGCGGTGGTCGACGGCCGCCCCTGTGGCGGCATCCTCAAGTCGGCGACGATCTCGTTCGGGCAGTCGCTCGTGGAGGCCGACCTCGAGCGGGCGATGGCAGCCGCCCGCTCGTGCGACCTGCTGCTGTGCGTCGGCTCCTCGCTCGGCGTCTACCCGGTCGCCCAGATGGTGCCCATCGCCCGCCAGCACGGGGCCCGTCTCGTCATCGTGAACGCCGAGCCCACCCCCTTCGACCGCATCGCCGACGTGGTCGTGCGCGAACCGATCAGCACGTCCCTGCCACGGATCGTGGCTGCGGCCCGGGAGGCGGTCGAGCCGACCGGTTGAGCCACCAGCACGGAAGGGCCGCCCTGTGGTGCGGCCGTTCGCGTCGAGACCACCGGGAGCTGTGGCGCCCTCGATCCGAGACCCTCCGGGTGAGCCGGCGTCAGCGGGGCAGCAGCTCGTAGGTGTCGACGGTGGCGGTGTCGTGGGCCAGGCGCAACCGGTCGGGGAAGGCGGCGACGAAGCGCTCCTCGAGCTGGCCCCGTGCGAGGTAGAGGGACGGCATGACGACGAGCCAGCGGGCGCCGACGGCGTCTGCGTCCTCCAGCAGCGACTGGAGGTCACTCGTGTAGCCGAGCGCGACGACGGGGCGCTCCAGCCGGTAGGCGACCTCCCGGTAGGCGAACGAGGCGACGACGTCACCCGCCGGGATGTTCCTGGCTCCCCAGGTGGCGGCGGTCGCTGCATCGCGCTCGACGAGCCCGAGCGTGGCCTCCTCGAACGTCGCGTCACGGGCGACCTGCGCCCCTTGGCCCCAGAGGTGCACCGTCAGCGCCACGACGGCGACCAGCGCCCCGGCCGGGCCAGCAGCACGGCTGGCGCTCGCAGTGAGCCTGCCCACGCCGAGGGCCGCGAGCACGACGAGCGGCAGCTCGAAGCGGACGGAGGAGTAGGGCCACAGCGCCATCGCCGGCAGCCAGAGCACGAGGAAGGCCAGCGCGAAGGCCCGGAGCTGGGGCCTCCCCCAGACCGCCCACACCCCCGCTCCGAGGAGCGCAACGACGAGCAGCCACGACCACGGCCGGCCGAGGTGCGGGCCCACCACCGCGACCTCGACGTCGCGCAGGACGAGGTGGGCGCGGTCGGGAAGCCGCTGCACGAGCCCGAGCGGCGACACCTCACCGGCCTGCGCGTCGGTCGGGTCGACGAGGAGGAAGGTCCGGGCGTACCCGGTCGTGTGCTCGGGGTGCCGCGCCGTGAAGGCCGCCGTGGCTGCGGTGACGGCCACGGCCGCCGCCCCCGGTGCCCAAGCCAGGCGCCGCAGGCCGGGCAGGGCCAGCAGCGCGACGGATGCAGCCAGCCCGACGAGGAGGCCCACGGACTTGAGCAGCGTGGCGCCCACGACGAGCGCGACGAGCACCCAGACCTCGGCGGGGGTGTCGAGCCGGGCGAGCCGAAAGGCGACGGCGGCGAACACGACCAGGAAGGCGACGTCGGGCATCGTCACGAAGACGCTGCCCCACAGCCCGGCGCCACCGACGGCCCACAGCGCGGCCGCAACCGACCACCCCCGCTGGCCGAGCGATCGGCCGAGTGCAGCGACCACGCCGCCGAGCACCACGACCAGCGCCACGTTCAGGGCGAGGGCGGCCTCGGTCACCGGGAGGCCGACGAGGTCGATCAGGGCGAGGAGGGCGGGGTAGCCGAGCGGGTACTTGGTCCCCTCCACGCCGGCCACGACCGGGCGGCCCGTCCGCAGGAGCTCCTCGGCGACCAGGCGGTACTCGTCGTTGTCCGAGCCGAAGGGCGCGGTCCCGCTCCACCTCAGCAGCGCCCACCCGGCGACCACCGCCACGGGCACGACCAGGATCCACCAGCTCCGCCAGCCTCGGTGCACCGGCGCATCCCGTCCTGGTGCACGGGCGGGGGCGACGCCGACCATCCTCGTCAGCCTTCCACCGTCGACCCGTCCCTACGCGCACGTGCACGGCCGGAGCACGATGACGAAAGCCGACCTGGGAGGTAGGCTTTCGACCATGGCAACGTTCCGAGACCTCCTCAGCCAGACGAAGTCCCGCATCCGCGAGGTCGACACGGCGACTGCCGAGCAGGCGGCAGCCGAGCCGGGCGCCGTGGTGCTCGACGTGCGCGAGCCCGACGAGTACGAGCAGGGCGCCCTGCCCGGGGCCGTGCACATCCCCCGCGGCCACCTCGAGAGCCAGATCGAGAACAAGGTCGCCGACCACGACACCCCGCTCCTCGTCTACTGCGCCGGCGGCACCCGGTCCGCCTTCGCCGCCGACACGCTCTCCCAGCTCGGCTACACGAACGTCGTGTCCGTGGTCGGTGGCTTCAACAAGTGGAAGAACGAGGACCGCGCCTGGGCCGCGCCCCGGACCCTCACCGCCGACCAGCGCAACCGCTACCAGCGCCACCTCCTCCTGCCCGAGGTGGGGGAGGAGGGCCAGCAGAAGCTGCTCGACGCCAAGGTCCTGCTGCTCGGCGCCGGTGGCCTCGGCTCGCCCGCTGCCCTCTACCTCGCAGCCGCCGGCGTCGGCACCATCGGCATCATCGACATGGACGTGGTCGACGACTCGAACCTGCAGCGCCAGATCCTCCACAACCTGGACCGGATCGGTGACCGCAAGGTCGACTCGGCCAAGAAGACGCTGACGCTGCTGAACCCCGACGTGGACGTCGTCACCTACGACACCCGCCTCGGCGCCGACAACGTGCTGGACATCATCGACGGCTACGACGTGATCGTCGACGGCACCGACAACTTCCCCACCCGGTACCTCGTGAACGACGCCTCGCTGGTCAAGCGGATCCCGGTGGTCCACGGCTCGATCTTCCGCTTCGAGGGACAGGCCACCGTGTTCCACCCCTACGTCGGGCCGTGCTACCGGTGCATGATCCCCGAGCCGCCCCCGGCCGAGCTCGCCCCCAGCTGCGCCGAGGCGGGCGTGCTCGGCGTGCTGCCCGGCATCATCGGCTCGATCCAGGCCATGGAGGCGATCAAGCTGATCCTCGGCCTCGGCGACTCCCTCGCCGGGCGGATCCTGTCCTACGACTCGCTCGAGCAGTCGTTCCGCACCTTCAAGGTCAGGCGCGACCCGCAGTGCCCCGCGTGCGGCGACGACGCCGGCGAGATCGTGATCGCGGAGTACGACGAGCTGTGCATGCCCCACCCGAGGGTCCCGGCAGGGGTCTGATCCGCTCGCTCAGCCCCTGATCCACGGGTCGAGCTGCGGCTCCAGGAGGATCTCCGTCGGGCACACGCTCGGCGGGGACGTCACGACGAAGCGGACGGCGTGGGCCACGTCGTCCGGACGGAGGAAGCGGCTGGTGTCGGCTGCCCCGGGCGGCATCTCCAGCGCGGCGCCGGCGGCGACGAGGCCGGGGCAGATGACCGAGACCTTCACGCCGTCCGCCCGCAGGTCCTGGAAGGCCGACCCGGCGAAGCCGACGAGGCCGTGCTTGGTGGCGACGTAGGCGGCGTTGCCCCCGTAGGCGAACTTCCCGGCCATCGACGCGATGAAGATCGCCGAGCCGGCCCCGCTGCGGCACAGGTGCGGTGCCGCCAGCCTCGTCAGGTGCATGGCCGAGCGGAGGTTGAGGTCGATCAGGTGGTCCCAGGCCGCCGGGTCCGCCTCTGCGACGGGAGCCCAGTCGAACGCGCCTGCGCACACCACGAGGACGTCGAGGCCCCCGAGGCCCTCGACGCACGCGTCCAGCGCCCGCCCGAGGGCGGCGGCGTCGGTGACGTCGGTCGGGAGGGCCAGCGCAGTGGAGCCGGCGCCTCGGCAGGCGGCCGCTGCGTCCTCGAGCTCGTCGGTGCTGCGGGCCAGAAGCGCGACGTCGTGGCCGGCGTCGGCAAGGTCCACGGCGATCGCCCGGCCGATGCCCCTGCCGGCCCCGGTGATGAACGCCACTGGCCGCTGCGACTCCGGCACGTCGCGACCGTACCGGCGCCTCTCACCCGTCTGGGTGCGTGAGCGGCCGGAAGCCGGCCGCTGGCGCACCCAGAGCCGGTCGAGGGACCTTCAGCGGGAGGCGGGGTCGACCTCGTCGCTGCGCTTGGCCAGGCGGACGACGAGGTCGGCGAGCAGGCCGATGGCGAGCACCTGGAACGTGGCCAGCAGGAGCACCAGGGTGCTCGTCGTGACCCGGAAGTCCTTGTCGACGACGTCGTACACGAGCTTGGCGACGCCGGTGGCGCCGAGCAGCAACCCGAGGGGGAGGAAGATCTTGAGCGGGTTGTAGGACAGCACGAGCCGGATGACCTGGATGAGGTAGCGCTTGGTGTCGTGCCACCAGTGGAACTTCGAGGTCCCCGCCCGCTCCCGGTACTCGACGGGGACGTACTTCACCGAGTAGCCGTTGGCCAGGAACGCCATCGTGATCGTGGTGACGCACGAGAACCCGGGCGGGAGCAGGTGCAGGTACTGGCGGGCGACGTCGGCCCTGAACGCCCGCAACCCGGAGTTCAGGTCGGGGATCCTCGTGCCCGTCAGGTAGCTGGCGAGCCTGCGGATGATCCACTTGGCCGGCACCCGGGCCGCCTTGGCCGTGCCCTGCTCGGAGGTGCGGGCGCCCACCACCTGGTCCCAGCCGTCGAGCTCGTCGACCAGCTCGGGGATGCGGTGGTTCGGGTACGTCATGTCGGCGTCGGTCCACACCACGACCCGCCCCCGGGCCGCCCGGGTTCCCGCCTTGCGGGCGCTGCCCGAGCCCCGGTTCTGGTGGAACTGCAGCAGGCGGATCCCGTCGACGGTGCGCAGCTGCTCGCCCGACCCGTCGTCGGAGCCGTCGTCGACGACCAGGATCTCGAAGCTCTTGCCCGAGGCCGCCAGCGCGGCCCGGATGCGGTCGATCTCCTCGACCAGGTGGCCCTTCTCGTTGTAGACGGGCAGCACGACGGTGACGTCGAGCACCTCTGGCTCGACCACGGGCTGCGCAGGGGCGAGCTCCGTCGTCGCCATGTGCCCGAACGGTAGCGGTAGCGGACGTGTGCTGGCGGGGACCTCGGCCGTAGCGTGTGCCCCATGGCCGACGCACCCCGCAGCACCGACTCCGGCATCGAGGTCAAGCCCCTGTACGGGCCCGGTGACCAGGAGGGGTGGGACTACGACGAGCGCCTCGGCGACCCCGGCAAGCCGCCCTACACCCGCGGCGTCTACCCGACGATGTACCGCGGCCGACCGTGGACGATCAGGCCGTACTCGGGCTTCGGCACCGCCGAGGCCACCAATAAGCGGTTCAAGTACCTGCTGGCCAACGGCTCCACCGGCCTCTCGTGCGCCTTCGACCTCCCCACGCAGATGGGCTACGACTCCGACCACGCCCGCTCGGAGGGCGAGGTGGGGAAGGTGGGCGTCGCCATCGACTCGATCGACGACATGCGCCAGCTGCTGGACGGGATCCCGCTCGACAAGGTCACGACGTCGATGACGATCAACGCCACCGCCCCGATCCTGCTCCTCCTCTACGAGCTCGTGGCCGAGGAGCAGGGCGTCGCTGCCAAGGACATCGGCGGGGGCACCACCCAGAACGACGTGCTGAAGGAGTACATCGCCCGCGGGACCTACATCTACCCGCCCCGGGAGTCGATGCGGCTCATCACCGACCTGTTCGCGTACTGCACCGAGCACATCCCGACCTGGAACACGATCTCGATCTCCGGCTACCACATCCGTGAGGCGGGTTCGACCGCCGCCCAGGAGCTTGCGTTCACCCTGGCCAACGCCATCGCCTACGTGGAGGCGGCCGTCTCGGCCGGGCTCGCCGTCGACCAGTTCGCACCCCGGCTCAGCTTCTTCTGGAACGGCCACAACGACTTCTTCGAGGAGGTGGCCAAGTTCCGGGCGTCCCGGCGGATGTGGCACAAGCTCATGGAGGAGCGCTTCTCGGCGAAGGACGAGCGGTCGAAGCTGCTCCGCTTCCACACCCAGACCGGTGGGTCCACGCTGACCGCGCAGCAGCCCGAGGTGAACGTGGTGCGGGTGGCCATCCAGGCGCTGGCCGCCGTGCTGGGCGGCACCCAGAGCCTCCACACCAACGGCTTCGACGAGGCCATCGGCCTCCCGACCGAGCGGGCCGCACGCATCGCCCTGCGGACCCAGCAGGTCATCGCCAGCGAGTCCGGGGTGGTCAACACGCCCGACCCGCTCGCCGGCTCGTACTTCGTCGAGTCCCTGACCGACCAGCTCGAGCAGCTGGCGTGGGAGTACCTGGAGAAGATCGACTCGATGGGCGGGGCGGTGGCGGCAATCGAGGCCGGCTACCAGATGGACGAGATCGAGGATGCCTCCTACGCCTACTCGAGGGCCGTCGACGACGTCGAGAAGGTCATCGTCGGCGTCAACAAGTACGTGGACGAGACGGGCGTCGAGCCCGAGGTGTTCCCGATCGACCCCGCCTTCCAGGAGGCGCAGGCCGACCGGGTGCGCCAGCTCAAGGCTGACCGGGACAACGACGCCGTCGCCGCCCGCCTCGATGACGTCCGGGCGGCGGCGAAGGGGACGGAGAACCTCCTCTACCCGATGAAGGAGGCGCTGCGGGCCCGGGCGACCCTGGGCGAGGTCAGCGACGCCCTCCGGGAGGTCTTCGGCGAGCACCGCCCCAGCCGCTGACGGGCGCTTGCGCAAAGGCTTCGCCCGGCACGGTCGGGGGCGGTGCTGACAGGATGAGCGCGTGTACCCGGGACGCCACGCACTCGAGCATCCCGACCGGGCGGCGTTCGTCATGGCGTCGACCGGCCTCGAGGTCAGCTACCGCGACTTCGAGGCGAGAGCGAACCAGCTCGCCCACCTCCTGGCGGCGCACGGCCTGCAGCCGTTGGACCACTACGCCATCTTCATGGAGAACAACGACCGCTACCTCGAGGCGTGCGCAGCGGGGGAGCGGAGCGGCCTCTACTACACGTGCGTCAACTCCTACCTGACCGCTGAGGAGCTCGGCTACATCCTCGCCAACAGCCGGTCGAAGGTGCTGATCACGTCGAGGGCGAAGCGGGAGGTGGCGCTCCAGGCGCTCGAGCACGCGCCCGAGGTCAGCCTCGTGCTCGTCGTCGACGGGAGTGACGGCGCCGCCGGCGCTGTCCGGGACTACGGGACAGCCGTCGCCGACCATCCCACGACACCGCTGCCGGAGGAGCGACTCGGGACGCCGATGCTGTACTCCTCGGGCACGACGGGACGGCCGAAGGGGATCATCCGCCCCCTCTCGGTGCAGCCTCCCGGCGACAGCCTGCCGCTCTTCACGTTCCTCGGGAACCTCTGGCACTACCGGGAGGACATGGTCTACCTGTCGCCGGCGCCGCTCTACCACTCGGCGCCCCAGGCGGCGGTGAACCTCACACTGCGCCACGGCGGCACGGTCGTCATCATGGAGCGCTTCGACCCGGTCGAGCTCCTCCGGCTCGTCGAGCGGTACCAGGTGACGCACTCCCAGCTCGTGCCGACCATGTTCAGCCGCATGCTCAAGCTGCCGGTCGAGGAGCGGACCCGCTTCGACCTCTCCTCGCTCGAGGTCGCCATCCACGCAGCCGCACCCTGCCCGGTTCCCGTGAAGGAGGAGATGATCGGCTGGTGGGGGCCGATCATCGACGAGTACTACGGGGCGACCGAGGCGCTCGGGTTCACGTCGTGCAGCAGCGAGGAGTGGCTGGCGCACAAGGGGACGGTCGGCAAGGTGATCCTCGGCGACCTGCACATCCTCGACGACGACATGCAGCCGGTCCCGGCGGGGGCGCCGGGCACGATCTGGTTCAAGACGGCGACCGAGTTCCAGTACCACGACGATCCCGAGAAGACGCGGGAGGTCACGTCGCCGGACGGGACGATGACCACCGTCAACGACGTCGGTTACGTGGACGAGGACGGCTACCTCTACCTCACGGACCGCAAGACGTTCATGATCATCTCGGGCGGTGTCAACGTGTACCCGCAGGAGACCGAGAACCTCCTGATCACCCACCCGAAGGTGGCCGACGCAGCAGTGTTCGGCGTCCCCGACCCGGACCTGGGCGAGGTAGTCAAGGCGGTCGTCCAGCCGATGCCGGGGGTCGAGCCCGGTGACGCGCTGGCGGAGGAGCTGCTCACCTTCTGCCGGGAGCACCTCGCCCGCCAGAAGGTGCCGCGCTCGATCGACTTCGAGGCGGAGCTGCCACGGCTCCCGACCGGCAAGCTCTACAAGCGCGAGCTCCGAGACCGCTACTGGGCGGAGGGCACCAGCCGCATCGTCTGACCTGTCGACTGCGGTCCTTGTCACGGCCCCGGCGTACCTCCGCTCCGGAAGAGGGAGGTGCGCATGGACGCATCAGTTCGGTTGGACCACACGTTCGTCGCCATGGAGTCGGCGAACGCCGTGCACGCGATGTTGGAGCTGTCGTTCCCGGAGGCCCCGGGGGCGGACGAGCGGGCGCCGCTGCACGTGGCGCTGGTGCTCGACCGGTCGGGCTCGATGGCAGGCGAGAAGCTGGAGGCGACCAAGGCCTGCGCTGCCCACCTCGTGCGCCGCCTCCGCCCTGCTGACGAGCTCGCGGTGGTCGCCTTCGACGACGAGGTCACGCTCGTGGCGCCGCTCGCCGGGGTGGACGCCGACAAGCTGACCGCCGCCATCGACGGCATCTGGCCGGGCGGGTCGACGAACCTCTCGGGCGGCTGGCTGAAGGGGCTCGAGGAGCTCGGGCGGGCCACCGGCGACGGACCCCGAGCCGTGGTGCTGCTAACCGATGGGCAGGCCAACGTCGGCGTCGTCGAGCCGGAGCGGCTGGTGGCGATGACGAGCGGGGCTCGCGGCACCGGCGCGCTGACTACCACCATCGGCTTCGGCGACAGCTTCGACGAGGAGCTGCTGAGCGACATGGCCGACGCCGGCGGCGGCAACGCCCACTTCGCCGGGGGCCCCGAAGACGCACCGGCGATCTTCGCCGAGGAGTTCGACGGCCTCGCCTCCACCGTCGCCCAGAACGTGAGCGTGGAGATCCGCCCCGGCGAGGACGTCGAGGTCCTCGCCGTGCTGAACGACCACCCCGCCACACCGGTGCCCGGCGGGCTGCAACTTGCCCTCGGCGACGCCTGGGGTGGCGACCACCGTCGGATCGTGCTCCGTCTCGGCATCCCCGCGGTGGCGGAGCTCGGTGCCCGCAAGGTGGCCGACGTGCGCATCCGCTGGACGGACGTCACCGGTGTGCCCACCCTCCACGAGCGCACGCTCCCCGTGCTCGTCAACGTGGCGCCCGGCGAGTCGATCGGCCCCGACGACGTCGACGGCGGCGTGGTCGAGGAGGTCATCGTGCTCGAGGCCGCCAAGGCCGAGCGTGAGGCCCGCCGCCACGCGGACCGGGGTGACTACGGCACCGCCCACGCCCTGCTGAGCACCTCCGCTGAGCACCTGCGCGGCTGTGCCCCGATGTCCTCCCGGGCCCAGGAGCTGCTCGACCAGGCCGAGGCCATGGAGGCGTCCAGCGAGCTGCTGTCGCCCACCACCTGGACCGCCCGGTCGAGCAAGGACCTGCACTACCGCTCCCGCAAGACCACCCGCCGCCGCAAGCCGTGATGGCACAGATGTGCGACCCCGCAACTCGGAGAGCGGTGGCGACATGGATGTCATGAGCTGGAACATGGGCTACTGGAAGCCCAGCCACTACAGGACGATCGAGAACCGCCGTCGGCAGTGGGCGTTGGTCGCTGCCCTCAGTCCTGATGTGGCGCTGCTGCAGGAGTGCCGCCCGGAGGATCTCGCCGCCCTCGCCCCCGGTTGGTTGGCGGACATGTACGACGTGGTCGGCGCGATTCCCGACCGCTGGACCGCGTGCTCGGCGATCCTCGCCAGGAAGGAGCTGGGGGCGGCGCCGATCGATCCCGCTCGGCTACCCGAGGAGAACCGGCGCAGCGATGCGTACGAGCTCGACCGGATCTTCACCGACCCGGTCCTCCACGACGGTCTCGTGGCGTGCCGTGTGCACGACGACGAGTTGGTACGGGGGTTGAGCGACCACGCGCCGCTGATCGCCTCGTTCACGCTGTGACGGCGAGGGATGTTGGGTTGCGGAAGCGGCGGACGTCAGCTCGCTGAGACGCGGCCGAGCTCGTCGATCGCCGCCCGTAGCTCGGTGGTGAGGAACGAGCCGGCTCGCCGGCGGGTGAACACCTCGCTGAGCGACGTGAGGTACCAGAGCTGTGCGTCGGCGGTGCGCGCTTCCTCGTTGAAGCGGCTCCAGACGTCTGATCCCACCTGGCGGTGGTCAGCGAGGATCGCCCGGGCGTTGTGCACCTTGTCGGCGTTGGAAACCCGGAGGACGCCCTCGTTGGCATCCTCGAGATGAGCGAGG
>CADCSY010000016.1 GCA_902805555.1 uncultured Acidimicrobiales bacterium
GCCGGCGCCGGACCGCCGCATCCCGGTCGTCCAGTGGCCGAAGGCGCTGCGCAGAACGTCGGTGGTCGCGGCGGCGACGAGGTGGATGCCGAGGTGGCGCCCCTCCGCCAGCTCGGCCAGCGTCCCGTCCGGATCGAGCGCCAGCAACACGAGCTCTCTGCGATCAGCACCCTGCCATCCTGCTTGAGGAGAGCAGCCGCCGTGCTGCGAGGTCGATGGGCTGTGGGAAGCCGAGTGCCCCGAGGTCGATGAGTGTGAGGGTGTCGACGCCGCCGGCGTGCGACCCCACGACCTCCTCCTCCCTGGGGGCAGAGACGTGAAGCTGCTACCAATCCACAAGTAGCGCGGTCTGGTGCGAGCGGGCCACCCCCACCCGCTTGGTCGGGGGCCGCTCCGATCATCCACTTGCGAAAGGCGCTGGAACAAGCGAGCCAGCAGTAGGGGCGGGTGCAGAGACGGTCCTGCGGAAGCGGAAGCGGAGCGACAGAATGCTGACGGTGCGCATCAAGATCGTGGGACGAGACCTTCCCGGCCGCAGATGGTGTCGCGATGACGGTTCTGCACTCGAGAACGTGCACGTTGCGGTCCAGGTCGGGCGCATCCCGGTGGACCTCGTTCCAGGCAACGCGAGCGAGGCTCGTTGGGACATCGCGGTGGACGTCATCGAGAGCAAGGGAACGATCGATTTCCGCGGGTCGGCGGTGAACGGCAGGCCCGGTGAGCGGTTCCTGTACTTGACCTGGGGGAACGTCGACGACGCTGGGGAGTTCGAGATGTTCCGTCGCGCAAAGCTGATGTTGAACCGGGCGCCACGCGAACTCATCAGCGCAGCGCTCGACGGAGAGGGCGGGTTGGTCGCCTCGGTCGGCCTGACAGGCGCAGACGGCGGTCCTCGCTGTGCTCGCGTCGAGCCTCCGCACCTCTGCTGGTCACTTGCCGACGGTTGACGCAACCCGTGGCCCCCGGTGCGGCCTGCAGCACCGCTGATCGGGCCAGGGTCGAGCCGGAGCAGCGTCATCCCCGCGCCGAGCAGGATGTCGGCATGAACGTGACGGAGCTCTACTTCGGGGGCTGCGGCAACTGGACGATGGCGTGGGATCGCGCCGGGGAGGCGATTCATGCCGTGGGAGCAGCCGCCATCCTCCAAGCTCAGCGCGTCGAGACAGTTGAGGAGGCCGAAGCGGCTGGTCTCTGCGGTTCGCCCACAATCTTGATCGACGGCGAAGACCGACTCCGAGGGCGAGTGCACCACCACCTGCTCCAGCCTCGTGGCACGGACCACCAACGTGGCCGCCAACGGCAACCGCCTGTTCTTCCTCGAGACCAACATCGCGGGTCAGCTCAGCGTCGTCATCACGGGGGGGACCGGCCGCTTCGCTGGAGGACGTCAGGGCGAGCTGCTGCCTGCATCCAGCGAAGGAAGGGCAGCTCGTTGAACCGTGCCCGTGCCCGTGGCGTGACCGCTACGTGCCCGTAGCAGCGGGCACGGGGCGGTGCGCGAGGGGTCTCACCGGTACGAGCCGCACTTCACGAAACACCCTTCGACCAGCACCTTCACAAGACTTCCTCGGTGGAGGTGAGGGGAATCGAACCCCTGACCTCTACATTGCGAACGTAGCGCTCTGCCAACTGAGCTACACCCCCGAGGGACACGTGAGCCTAGCGGCCACCACGACGGCCCTCGTCCTCGAGGGAGGGCCACCGCACGTGCGGTCGGAGCGGCACGGGTGCAGCCCGGCAGCGGGTTCGGGCTCCCAGCTCGGCAGGCCCCCTGACGGCCTCGCCGGGCGACGGGTCATCCGCACGTCGGGTCCGTGTTGCGTCCGGTGCGAGGCCGCCGGTGACCACGTGGTTGTTGGTGACGGCGATGCCGCCGGGCCCTCCTCGTCGCCGCCCACGAACACCTCGAGGGCCGCCGGCGACACCGACTGGGCGTCGGTCGAGTCCGTCATCGAGCACGACGCCAACATCCAGCCCGGGAACTCGGGTGGCCCGCTGGTCAGCGCGGCCGACGGGAGCGTGGTCGGGGTCAACGACGCAGGCCCGACCCCGGGACGGGCACATCCCAGTTCTTCGCCGTCGGCGCGTCACTGGCCGAGGAGACCGTCGAGCAGCTCGAGCGGGTGGACGTCCTGTCGCTCGGTGTGAACGGGCGGGCGATCGAGGACCCGACGACCGGTCTCTCCGGCATCTGGGTGTCGTCGGTCGACACCAACAGCCCGGCCGGCGAGCTCGGCCTCCGTGGCGGCGACATCATCGAGAAGATCGAAGGCCTCTCGGTGGGCGCCGACGGGACCATGGAGGAGCACTGCAGCGTCCTCGAGAGCCACGACCCGCGGACAAGCTGGCGACGCAGGTCCTCCGCTTCTCCGAGGACGCCCGCTTCCGAGGGGAGTTCGGCGGCGACGAGCTCGTCCCGTTCGAGTCGCTCGAGCAGGCGGTGGAGGAGCAGACCGGTGGCCTCGGCGAGGAGGGCGAGTCCTACACCGAGCTCGTCCAGGTGCAGGACGACAGCGGGACGATCACCGTGGACGTCCCCGCCGCATGGCAGGAGGTCAACGGCGCGTCGCTGGAGGGCGGGATCCCCGACCTCGTCGCTGCGCCCGACCTCGCGGCGTTCAACGAGACGTGGTCGGCCGCAGGGGTGAACGTCCGTGCGCTCGAGGGCGGCCAGGACACGAACGCCCTGCTGGACGAGCTCGCCGGCAACGTCGCCGACGCCTGCACCGACAGCGGTCGTGAGGACTACGACGACGGGCTCTACTCCGGGCGCATCCAGTACTACAGCGCCTGCGAGGGCTCGGACGCGGTCGTGGTGGGGATCGCCGCCCAGCCCGCCGACGCGAGCTTCACCGTCCTCGTCATCGTGCAGCTCGAGACGAGCGCCGACCTCGGCGCACTCGACAGGATCATCGAGACGTTCACCGTCAGCTTCTAGGCAGGCGGGCGGCGCGCCGCCCGTCCACCGTCAGCTGCCGTACTGGCGGAGCGCCATCGCCGGCTGGTGCGGCGGCGTGGTGTTCGACGGCTGCGACGCGGACGGGAGGTGGCGGACCTTCGCCCTGCGCTCGTCACTGATGCGCCTGCTCCGCACGAGCAGCGCCACGTACGCGACGAACAGCACGTCGAGCACCAGGTGGACGGCGTGGAGGACGCCGAGCCCCGGGACGAAGCCGAGGGCGAACGAGCCGACCACGGCTGCGAGCAGCCCGAACACGATGGACCGCCGGCGCTGGCGGGCGGCCGCCCTCCGCTCGCGAGCGGTCCCAGTTCGCCGCTGGGCGACTGCCTCGTGCACGCCTGCACCCGCCGCCCCCATCTGCTCGACCTGCGCTCGACGGAGGCCGGTCTGCCCCAGGACCGAGAGCTGCCGCTGGAACGCCCCGACCGAGTCACCGGGCCGGTTCTCCGCACGGTGGCGGAGGTGCCGGGGGACGAGCACCACCGCCCAGATGAGGGCAAGGACGAGCAAGACCATGAGCTGCGGCGCCCTCCGAACCTCGGGATCCCGTGTGAGGCGGAACGTATCCGGGGGTCCCCGCGCCGCGGTGGATGGTCGACCTCGGCCGCCACGGTTGGTGACGCAGCCTGCGCCCTGGTGGTCGCCCGAAGCCGACCAGGCGGCCCCGCGTCGCGGTCCAGGGCCTCCGGGGGAGGGTCAGCCGCCGTCCTCGTCGCCCTTGCGGCGGTACACCCCGGAGCGCCCGCCCGTCTTCTCCCAGAGGGCGAGCTCGCCGATCGACATGGAGCGGTCGGCCGACTTGCACATGTCGTAGATCGTCAGCGCCGCGACGGAGCAGGCGGTGAGCGCCTCCATCTCCACCCCCGTCTTGTCGATGGTCTCGACCTGCGCCTCGATCTCGATCCAGGTGTCGTCGATCGTGAAGTTGATGAGCACGGAGCCGACCATGAGCTGGTGGCACAGCGGGATGAGGTCGGGGGTGCGCTTCGCTGCCTGGATGCCGGCGACCCGGGCGACGGCGAGGACGTCGCCCTTGGTCACCGCGCCCCTCGCCACCAACGCCGTGGTCTCCGCCGCCATGTGCACCCGGCACCGCGCCATGGCTCGCCGGTGGGTCGCCTCCTTCGGGGTGACGTCCACCATCCGGGCCCGGCCGAGGGGGTCGAGGTGCGTCAGGCCACGATCAGACATGCCGTGGAGCCTACGCCAGCGCTCCTTCCCGGAAGCCGACGCCGGCGTCGGTGGCGGGCGGCTCAGCCGCCGATCCGCGACATCGAGCGTGGCGGCTGCACGAAGGTCACCGCCCCGATCTGGTGGCCGGCCCGCTTCCCGGCCACGCATGCTGCGATCGCCGACGTCAGGTCGTCGTCGCTGGCCGGGCTGCGGAGCAGGGCCCGCAGATCGGTCTCGTCGTGGGAGAACAGGCAGCTCCGCAGCGCACCCTCGGCGGTCAGGCGCACGCGGTCGCACGAGCCGCAGAAGGGCTCGGTGACGCTGGAGATCGCACCGACGGTGCCGAGGCCGTCGTCATAGGCCCACACCGCCGCCGGCTCAGACCCCCGAGCGAGCGGGTGGAGGGGGTGCACGGCAGCGATGGCCGCGATGATCTCCTCCCCGGCGACGACGGCGCCGGGGGACCAGCTGTGATCCTCGTCGAGGGGCATCCACTCGATGAAGCGCACCTCGACGCCCCGGTCCCGGCCGAAGGTGGCGAGGTCGACGATCTCGTCGTCGTTCACGCCGCGCATGCACACGACGTTGAGCTTCACGGGACCGAGCCCGGCGGCCACCGCCGCGTCGACGCCGGCGAGGACGTCGGCGAGCCGGTCGCGGCGGGTGAGCTCGAGGAAGCGGTCCGGGCGGAGGGTGTCGAGCGAGATGTTCACCCTCGAGAGCCCGGCGTCGGCGTAGGCCTGCGCCTGGCTCGCAAGCGTGAGGCCGTTCGTGGTCATCGAGACCTCGACCCCGAGTGCCGCCAGCTTCGCCACGAGCACCGGCAGGTGCGCACGAACGGTCGGCTCCCCTCCGGTCAGGCGGATGCTCTCGAACCCGAAGCGCTCCACCGCCAGCCTCGCCACCCGCTCGAGCTCCTCGAACGTGAGGACCTGGTCCCGCGGGAGCCACTGCATCCCCTCCTCCGGCATGCAGTACGTGCACCTGAGGTTGCACCGGTCGGTCACCGAGATGCGCAGGTCGCGGTGCACCCGGCCGAAGCCGTCGACGAGAGGGGTCACCACCGTGCCAGCGTACGGCCGCCCCGCCGCGGTCACCCCAGGAGCAGCGCGGCCACCTCGGCCCCGGCGTTGACCCCGTCACCGTCCGGGAGCACGACGAGCGCGTCGGCGCCCGCCATCGCCGCCAGCTGGTGCGACCCCTGGCCGCTGACGGGGGCCACGTGGACCCTGCCGTCGGCCTCGACGGAGGACCGCACCCGCACGAAGTGGGTCTTGCCGTCGGGGTCCCGCTCGAAGCCGACGTCGGCCACCGCAGGGACCTGCTGCCGGTGGACCTCCGCGTGGCCCATGAGCGCCCGCAACCCGGGCCTCGCCAGGAGCTCGAAGCTGACGAGCGACGACACGGGGTTGCCCGGCAGCCCGAAGACCGGGACGCCGCCGACGACCCCGAAGGCGAACGGCTTGGCCGGCCGGATGGCGATCTGCATCCAGCGCATCTCCCCCAGCTCGTCGAGCACCGCCTTGGCCAGGTCGAAGTCGCCGACGCTGACGCCGCCGCTGGTGACGAGCGCGTCGCAACCCTCGACGCCATTGCTGACGGCCTCGACCAGGGCGGTCCGGTCGTCGCGGACGATGCCGAGGTCGACGGGCGTGCAACCCGCCTGGGCGACGAGCGCGAGGAGCATGGGACGGTTGGCGTCGCGGATCTGCCCCGGACCGAGGGGCTCCCCCGGGGCCACGAGCTCGTCGCCGGTCGAGAGCACACCGACCCGTGGCCTCCGGTGGCACGGGGCTCGCGAGGCGCCGAGGCTGGCGAGCACGCCGAGCACGCCTGGGGTCAGCACGGTCCCCTTGGCGAGCACCACGTCCCCGGCTGCGATGTCGCTCCCCGCTCGCCGCACGGAGGTGCCGAGCTGCACCTCCTCGGCGATCCGGACCGTGCCGGGCGAGGAGCCCGGCTCGGTGAGCTCGACCATGACGATGGCGTCGGCGCCGGCAGGGAGCGGTGCGCCCGTCATGATCCGCAACGCCTGTCCCGGTCCGACGACGACGTCCGAGCTGGCGCCTGCGGCGAGGGTCCCGAGCTCGGTGAGCTCGCAGGGCGCCGACACGGTGTCGGAGGCCCGCACGGCGTAGCCGTCCATGGCGGAGTTGTCGAAGGGCGGGACCGAGCTCTCGGCGGTGATCGGGACCGACGCCACGAGGCCGAGCGCGTCGCCGAGGCGGACGGCCGAGGGGTGCAGCGGGGCGCAGGCGGCCAGGACGTGTGCCTGCGCCTCGGCCAGCGGCAGCAGCGGCATCAGCCCTCGACGCCGCCGGTGGCCACGAACTCGCGCAGGAACGCTCGGAAGGCGGGCCCGAGGTCGGGCCGCGCCGCCGCCAGCTCGACCATCGCCCGCAGGTAGTCGATCTTGTTGCCGATGTCGTAGCGCCCTGCGCTGAAGACGTAGCCGTACACCGGCTCCTCGGCCAGGAGCAGGGCGATGGCGTCGGTGAGCTGGATCTCGCCGCCCTTGCCGGGGGTGGTCCGCTCGATGGCGTCGAAGATCTGCGGGCCGAACACGTAGCGGCCCATCACCGCGAGGTCGGAGGGGGCGTCGGCCGGCGCCGGCTTCTCCACGATGCCGGCCAGGCGGACGAGCCCGGAACCGTCGTCGGGGGCGGGGTCGGCGCAGCCGTAGAAGGCGATCTCGTCGTGCGGCACCTGGCGCAGCGCCACCACGGTGGCCCCCGTCCTGCGGTGGGCGTCGAGCATGCTGGTGAGGACGGCTGACTCGTCCACCATGATGTCGTCGGGCAGGAGCACGGCGAACGACTCGTCCCCCACGTGGTGGCGGGCCGTGCCCACCGCGTGGCCGAGGCCGAGGGGCTCCCCCTGGCGCACGTAGTGCGGGGTGGCGAGGGCAGCCACGGCCTCCATCTCCTCGACCAGCCCGTGCTTGCCCCCGGCCGCGAGCTCACGCTCGAGCTCGGGGCTCCGGTCGAAGTGGTCCTCGATCGCCCGCTTGTTCCGGCCCGTGATGACGAGGAGGTCGGTGAGGCCGGCCGCCGCCGCCTCCTCCACCACGTACTGGATCGCCGGCTTGTCGACGACCGGCAGCATCTCCTTCGGCTGCGCCTTGGTGGCGGGGAGGAACCGGGTCCCGAGCCCGGCTGCGGGGATCACCGCCTTGCGGACGGGCGGTCGGGCGGGCGGTCGGTGATCGGTCACTGCACCTCTCTCGGAGCGGGGTTGCTCCTCGACGGAGCCGTGCGCACCACGTTCTTCCCCGCCGCCTTGGCTTCGAAGAGCGCCGTGTCGGCTGCGTCCACGAGCTGCTGACGGGTGGTGCCGTGCTCTGGGTGGCAGGCGGGGCCGACGGAGACGGTCACCCGAGTCTCCCCGGCCCGGTGTCAAGGGCTGGTCAGGCTCGGCCGGCCGACCGCCCGATCCGTGCTCACCACGACACGCATGCACGCATCGGGGACCTCAAGACACCGCCGGTACACTGGCCGTCCCTGACGAGCAGGCGACCTTCGCCGCCCGTTCCCCCCGGAGGATCGCCGTGCCCACCTACGAGTACGCCTGCCGGAGCTGTGGCGCGCAGCTCGAGGTCGTGCAGTCGTTCACCGACGACGCCCTCACGACGTGCGGTGCGTGCGGTGGGCCGCTGCGCAAGGTGTTCGGTGCGGTCGGGATCTCCTTCAAGGGGAGCGGGTTCTACAAGACCGACAGCCGCAAGGGATCGTCCACCACCTCCGCCACGAGCGGGGCGTCCGCCGACGCCGCCGGTGGCGGGGCGGACGGCGGCACCAGCGGGTCCGACGGCAAGGCGAAGGAGCCGGCCAGCACGTCTGGCGCCTCCGCCGGCGACGGTGCGAGCGGGCCCAAGGCGACGCCGGCGACCTCGCCGAAGCCGGCGCCGACGAGCACCACCTGAGGGTCGCCGTCCGCGCCCGGCGCGCTCGGCCCTTCCCCTCGGACACCCGGCCGCCTACCGTCGGGGTGGCGCTTCCCCCTGCCGATCCCCGGTCCACGAGGAGCGCCACGTGCCCACGCCTGCACGACGCCCGTCCGCCCCGCCGCGCCGCCGCCGCTCTCCCGCCCTGCCGGCCGTGCTCGGCCGGCTCGGGCGCAGACCGGTCCTCTGGTGGCTCGCCACCCTCCTGCTCTCGGGCCTGACCGCACAGCTGGTGACGGGTGCGCTCGCCAGGGCCGAGGCCGCAGCCGCCCGCTACGGCACCACGCAGGCGGTGCTGGTCACCACGCGCGCCGTCGACGCCGGGGAGGTGCTGGGCGCCGGTGCCGCCGAGGTCCGCGACGTCCCCGCCGGCTTCGTGCCCCCCGGGGCGGCGGGCATCGAGGCGCTCGGGAGCCGGGCCAGCGAGGCCCTCCACGAGGGCGAGGTCGTACACGTCGGGCGGTTGGCGCCGGAAGGGCTGTCAGCGGTGGCCGCGCTCCTGCCACCCGGCACCCGGGGCATCGCCGTGCCGGTGGACGCGGGCGCGCTCCCCCTCGTGGTCGGCGACGCCGTCGACGTGCTCGCGACCGTGGCAGAGGTGACCGAGGCCGGCGGTGGCCCCCCGACCGCCACCCTGGCCTCCCGCGCCCCGGTGGTCGACGTGCAGGAGGCGGCGGTCACCGTGGCGGTGCCCGACGACGATGCGACGAGGGTCGCCTACGCGGTGACCACCGGCATCGCCTCCCTCGCCCTCAACCCCGGCTGAGGAACGACCGTGCGGTGGGGCCACCGGCCGAGGGAGCACACCGCTGCGGTCACCACCGTCCGGGTCCCGGCTGTCAGCGGATGCCCGAGGTGGCGAGCAGGATGACCCCGGCGCCGACGATGCAGCGGTACACCACGAAGGGCGTGAAGGTGCGGGAGCGCACCACCCGCAAGGTGGCCCACACGGCGGCGAACCCGGTGACACCGGACGCCACCACGCCGGCGACGAACGGGAGGACGAAGTCGCCGGGGATGCCCTCCCCCACGACGACCCCGAGGCCCTCGTAGAGCACTGCCCCGCCGATGATGGGGAGGCTCATGAGGAACGACAGGCGGGCCGCTGCGTCGCGGCGGAACCCGATGGCGCGGGAGGTGGTGATCGTGACCCCCGAGCGGGACACGCCCGGCTGGAGGGCGGCGGCCTGGGCCAGGCCCATGAGCAGCGCGTCGCGCACGGTGAAGCCGTCGGCCTCGCGCTCGCCGCCCAGGCGGTCCGCCACCAGGAGCACGAGGCCGAACACGATCAGGAGCAGCCCGATGAGCCACTCGCTCTCGCCGACCCGCTCGAACGTGTCGCGGAAGAGGATGCCGGTGATCCCCGCCGGCAGCGCCGACAGCAGGAGCAGCCACGCCAGGCTGGCGTCCCCGCCCCCCTCCCGTTCGGGACCGGGGGCGAGGTCCACGCCGGTCTCGATCGGGCCCTCGTCGGTGTCGGTGCCCACCCGCCCCCGGACCGCCGCACCCCGACGCCGCCTCGGCCGCAGCACCCCGATCCCGGCGGTGGCGAGGCGCAGCAGGTCGTTGCGGAAGTAGGCGACGGCACCGACGAGGGTCCCGAGGTGGAGGGCGACGTCGAACGTCGTCTCCAGGTCGGGGTCCCGGGCGAAGTCGTCCCAGCCGAAGAGCCAGGGCACGAGCTCGAGGTGCCCGCTGGAGGAGATCGGCAGGAACTCCGAGAGCCCCTGGACGATGCCGAGGACGATGGCGTGGAGGATCGGCACGGGTGTGGTCTACCGGGTCGGCCCGCCGGTCACGCGCCACTGAGCGCGACGTCGGCGATGGCGAGGCTCGGCGCACCGGTGCCGCCCGGCTGCCACTCCAGGTCGCTGCCGACGGCGACCACGTCGAGGAGCATGCGCTGGAGCGTCGAGGCGATGGTGAGCTCCCGGACGGCGCCAGCCGGCTCGCCGGCCCGGAAGAGCACGCCCCTGGCGCCGACCGAGAAGTCGCCGCTCACCCGGTTGACGCCGGAGTGGAGGCCCTGCACCTCCGTGACCACGAGGCAGTCACCGAGCGACGCCACCAGCTCGTCGGGCCCGACCGTCCCGGGCTGGAGCGCGAGCGCCCGGGGCCCGACCGCTGGTGTCGAGCCGACGCCCCGCACGGCCGACGCGGTGGAGGCGGTGCCCGAGCGGCGGGCGGACCAGGTGTTGTGGAGGTACCCCTGCAGCACGCCGTCGCTGAGGAGCCCGTTGCGGCGCGACGCCAGGCCCTCCCCGTCGTGCGGGTCGGCGGCGAGGGAGGCGGGGTCGGTGGGATCGTCGACCAGGACCAGGAGAGCCGACGCGACTCGCTCCCCCACCCGGTCGGCGAAGGGGGACCGGCCCTTCAGGACCGCCTCCCCGCCGAGGGTCGAGCCGACGATGCCGAGGAACGATGCCGTGACCGCCGGCTCGAGCACCACCGTCGTGCGCTGCGTCGCAGGCTGGCGGGCACCGAGCATCCGCACCGCCCGGTCCACCGCCCGGCCGGCCGCGTCGGCGAGGTCGAGGTCGGCGACCGACCGCCCGACCGAGGAGCCGGCGCCGGTCTGGGTGGCGTCACCCTCGCCGGCCAGCACCTGCACCGTGACGTAGCAGGTGGAGGAGGACCCTGCGACGTGCAGCCCGGTGCTCGTGGCGAGCGCCGAGCTCCCGACCGAGTCGGCGTACACCGCGCTCCGCACGCCCCGGATCCGGGCGTCCATCGAGGTGGCGCGACGCTCGAGCTCGAGGGCGAGCGCGACCTTGTCGGCGGCGGTCACCGTCGCCAGCTCGGGGCGCAGCAGGTCGAGCTGCGCAGGCGCGACGCCGTCGGGCTCGGCCAGCCCGTTGGCCTCGTCGGGCGCCGCGAAGCGGACGTTGTCGCGCGCCTCGGCGAGCGCCTCGGCCACGAGCTCGGGAGCGAGGCTGCCCGCCGAGGCGAAGCCCTGGCGGCCGTCGGCCACGACCCGCACGCCGACGCCACCGCTCGTGGCCTGCGTGAGGTCCTCGACCTCGCCGCGGTAGGCGCGGACCCTGGTGCTGGTGCCCGTCGAGGCGATGGCCTCCACCTGCTCACCGGGCGCGGCCTGCGCCACCACCGAGGCCACGAGCGCCGCCAGCTCGGCCTCGACGGCGGCTGCCTCGGGTGGCGCCTGGACGTTCACCGGGCCGTGCCGCCGACCGTCATCCCCGTCACCCGCAGCGTCGGCTGGCCGAGGCCGACCGGCACGGACTGGCCGTCCTTGCCGCAGGTCCCCGGGCCACCCATGGCGAAGTCGTCGCCGCAGGCGTCGATGGCGCCGAGCACGGCCGGCCCGTTGCCGGTGAGGTTGCCGCCCCGGAGCGGCTCGGTGATCTCGCCGCCCTCGATGAGGTAGCTCTCGGTCATGCCGAAGACGAAGTCACCCGTGGCGGTGTTGACCGACCCGCCGCCGAGCTTGGCGATGTAGACCCCGTGAGCCGTGTCGCGCACGATCGCAGCGGGGTCGTCGGCGCCGGCGAGGAGGAACGTGTTCGTCATGCGCACCATCGGGAGGTGGCGGTAGCTCTGGCGCCTGCCGTTGCCGGAGCTGTCCCGGAGCTCCTCCCGGGCCCGGAGGTGGTCCCACAGGTAGTCGGTGAGCACGCCGTGGTCGATCAGGACGTTGCGGCGCCGGGGGCTCCCCTCGTCGTCGACCGCTCCGGTCCCCCACTCGCCGTCGACGGTGCCGTCGTCGACGAGCGTGACGAGGGGGCTGGCGACCTGGTCCCCCACCCGACCGGCGAACACCGACGCCGCCTTGCGGACGAGGTCGGCCTCGAGGCCGTGGCCGCACGCCTCGTGGAACAGCACGCCGCCGCTGCCGGGTCCGATCACCACCGGGAGGGTCCCCGACGGCGCCGGCCTGGCCGTGAGCTTGCCGAGCGCGCGACGGGCCGCCGTGGTGGCGATCGCCTCCGGCGTCGCCCGGTCGAACAGCTCGAAGCCGACGGTGTGGCCCACCGACTCGGTGCCGGTCTGCATCCCGGTGTCGCCGAGGGCCACGCACGCGACGGAGAAGCTCGTCCGCACCTGGTCGTCCTCGGCGTGGACACCCTCGCTGTTGGCGACGAGGAACCGCCGACGCCCGCTGCCGGCGGTGACGCTGACCTGGCTGATCTGCCCGCCTGCGCTGCGGGCTGCGTCGTCCGCCCTGCGCAGCAGGGCGACCGTGGCCGCCTTCCCGCCACCCTCCCGATCGTGGCCGACCTCCCCTGGCCCCGCCGGCCGTGGCGCGAGGGCGACGGCCCTCGCGCGCTCCCCCGCGCCGCGGGCGACGGTCGAGGCGGCCTCTGCGGCGACCAGCAGGCCGCGCTCGGTCAGGTCGGTGGTGTGGGCGAACCCGGTGGTCCCCCCGCTCACCACCCGGATGCCGGCGCCGCGGTCGTGGCTGGAGCCGAGCTCCTCCACCACCCCGTCGTCGAGCCTGGCGCTGCTGCTCCGCCGGTCCTCGACGAAGACCTCGGCGAAGTCGGCCCCCGTGCGCAGGCCGGCGCCCAGCACCCGCTCGAGGACGGCGTGGTCGATCATCGGCTGGTCGATCATCGTGGTCCTCCGGGCGCGGTCACCCACCGAGTGTCGCAGCCCCGAGCCAGGTGGCCCGGCAGCCCCGGTGGTCCTATCCTCCCCCGATGCCCGCCGAGATCGGACTCACCGCAGAGGTCGAGCTCGTCGTGGCGGCAGCCGACACCGCGGTGGCCCACCGCTCAGGCGATGTCGCCGTCCTCGCCACCCCCCGCATCATCGCCCTGTGCGAGGAGGCGACGATGGTCGCCCTGCAGGGCCGGCTGAAGCCGGGCCAGACCACCGTCGGCCATGCCGTCCAGCTCGACCACGTCGCGCCGAGCGGCGTGGGCGCCCGGGTGCGGGCCGAGGTGACGCTGGCGAAGGTGGAGGGCAGGCGGCTCGTCTTCACGGTCTCGGTCAACGACACGAGGGGGCTCGTGGCCGCCGGCCGCCTCACCCGGGTGGTGGTCGACGCCGATCGCTTCCTCGAGCGAGCCCACTAGCGCCACCCCCCCGATCGCCCCGGGTGCCCGACCGAGGGTGGGCCCGGAGGCGTACGCTGCGTGGTCCGGGCCCGAGCGCGAGAAGGGGGGTCACGGTGCGCATCCCGTGGAAGCTGGTCCTCCGCTCGACGGTCAGCGTCGTGCTCCTCGCCCTGCTCGTGCAGCGCGTCCACCTCTCGTCGCTCCTGCCCACCTGGGACCTGCGCGCCGCGCTGTGGCTGGGCGCAGCCCTGGCCCTCACCCTGGTCGGCATCGTGCTCTCCACCCTCCGCTGGCGCCAGGTGCTGCACGCCCTCGGCCTCCACGAACGGGTGCCCACGCTGTTCTCCCACTACCTGGCGGGGCTGTTCGTGGGGAACTTCCTCCCCTCCACGATCGGCGGCGACGTGCTGCGGGTGACGAGGCTCGCAGCCCACAACGGCGACCGGCCCGACACCTTCGCGTCGGTCGTGCTGGAGCGGCTCACCGGCTGGCTCATCCTCCCGGTCCTGACGCTCGTCGCGATGGTCGTCAACCCCGGCCTCCGGGAGCTGGGGGCGGCGTCGGCCGTCGCCTGCACGATCGCGGCGACGACCTTGGCGCTGCTCGCCGCCACCATCTTCGCGGCCGCCAACCCCCGCATCGGGGGCCGGCTGGCGGGCACCAGCGGCTGGCAGCGCTTCGCCGGCGCCGTGCACCTCGGGCTCGATCGGCTCCGCCACCACCCGGGCGCCGCCGCCAGCGTCCTCGTCGCCGGCTTCGCCTACCAGCTGGTGGTGGTGCTGACCGGGCTGCTGGCGGCCCGCGCCCTCGGCCTCGACGTGAGCCCCACGGCGGCGCTCGCCTTCATGCCCGCCGTCGCCATCGCCCAGGTGCTCCCGATCTCGCTCGGGGGCCTCGGGGTGCGCGAGGGTGCGTTCGTGCTGTTCCTCGGACCCCTCGGGGTGCCGGCGGCCCAAGCCGTCGCGCTCGGGTTGCTCGTGTACGGGCTCAACCTCGCCGTCAGCCTCCTCGGCGCCCCGGCCTTCGCCGTGGGTGGGAGGACGCCGCCGCCCGGCGATGGGCCCGGGGTGCGGCCGCCGACCGGCGGCGCCGCCCTGACGTGACGGCTGTCGTCCCGAACCGGACGGGGACCGCACCCGGCCCGGACCGCCGCCACCTGCGCTGGTGGCGGGAGGTCGCCTACGTCATCGCCTTCTACCTCGTGTACTCGTTCGTCCGGAACCAGTTCGGTTCGGCCGCCGTCTCCGAGGCGACCGCCTTCCGCAACGCCCGAGCCGTGATCGACATCGAGGATGCGCTCGGCCTCTACGTCGAGGAGAGCGTGCAGGAGGCGTTCCTGGGTGCCCGCTGGTTCATCCAGGGCTGGAACCTCTTCTACGGCACCTTCCACTTCGTGGTGACGACCTTCGCCATCGTCTACCTGTTCCGGCGCATGCCCGAGCGCTACGTGCGGTGGCGCACGACGCTGGCCTGCACGACCGCGCTCGCCCTCATCGGCTTCGCCACCTTCCCGCTCATGCCGCCGCGCCTGCTCCCCGACACCTACGGCTACGTGGACACCCTCGCCACCTACGGGGGCCTGTGGTCGTTCGACTCGGGGGCGATGAAGGCGGTCTCCAACCAGTACGCGGCCATGCCCAGCCTCCACTTCGGCTGGTCGACGTGGTGCGCCCTCGTGCTCGCGCCGGCCGCCCGGCGGCCGTGGCTCAAGGCCCTCGTGCTCGCCTATCCGGTCGCCACGCTGTTCGCCATCGTCGTGACCGCCAACCACTTCTGGCTCGACGCCGCGGGCGGCGTGCTCGTCCTCGGCCTGGGCTACCTGCTCGGCGCCGCCTGGGACCGGCGGGGCGCCCGTCGTCGGACGGCGGCGGACGGACCGAGCGCCTCGACCGAGGACCCCGCCGACCCGCCGCCCGCCTGACCTGCTGGCGCCGGAAGGCCCGCCACCCGGCGGACGCAGCGTCGCCCCGGGACCTCGCCGGCGCCGACGGAGGGGTCAGAAGATGCTGTAGCCCCCGTCGATGACGAAGGTCTGGCCGGTCGTGTAGCGGTTCGCCGGGCTCGCCAGGTAGACCGCAGCAGGCCCGAAGTCCTCCGGCTCGCCCCACCGGCGGTGGGGGATGCGGGGCAGCACCTTGTCCTTGAAGCGCTCGTTGCCGAACGCGCCCTCGGTCATGGGCGTGTCGATCCACCCGGGAAGGATCGTGTTGGCGGTGATCCCGTTGCGGGCCAGCTCGACGGCGATGGCCTTCATCATGGAGATGAGCCCGCCCTTGCTCGCTGCGTAGTGCTGGCCCCTGGCGGCCCCCTCGATCGCGGCGATGGAGGCCACGCCGACCAGGCTGCCGCCCTCCCCCCTCGCCACCAGGTGCCGGGCCGCAGCCCTGAGGGTGAGGAACGCGCCCTCGGCGTTGACCCGCATGACCCGACGCCACTCGCCGAGCGACATCTCGAGGAAGCTCGCCGCCCCGCCACCGACGCCGGCGTTGGCGAAGCAGGAGTCGACCTTCCCGAGCGCCTCCAACGTCGCTGCGAAGGCCGCCTCGACCTCCTGCTCGTCCCCGACGTCGCAGCGCACGGCCACGACCTTGGTCCCCGACGCCCGGAGCTCGGCCTCGGCCGCCGCGTTCTTCGCCTCGTTCGTGCCCCACACGGCGACGTCGGCTCCCGCCGCTGCGAGGGCCTTCGCCATCCCGAGGCCGATCCCGGAGTTGCCGCCGGTGACGAGCGCGCAGTGGCCGGTGAGGTCGAAGGGAGATGCCATGGTGCGAACGTAACCGGGAGCCGGGCCGGGCTCGGGCGGACCGGCTCCGCCGGCAGAGGCGATGCCCGCGGCGCAGGGGGGCAGCGGTAGCGTCGACGGGGTTCCGACAACGGGCGGTGGCGACGAGCCGCTGACAAGGATGAAGCCATGCTCCTCGACTCGATCCACGGCCCCGCCGACGTCCGCCGACTCGGCTACCCAGAGCTCGACCAGCTCTGCGAGGAGATCCGGTCCTTCATCGTCGACACCGTGTCGACCACGGGGGGCCACCTCGGCTCCAACCTCGGTGCGGTCGAGCTGACGCTCGCGCTGCACCGCGTCTTCGACACGCCGAACGACATCCTCCTGTGGGACATCGGCCACCAGGCGTACGTCCACAAGGTGGTGACGGGTCGCCGCGCCGGCTTCGCCAGCCTCCGCCAGGCGGGAGGCCTCTCGGGGTACCTCAGCCGGGACGAGTCCGAGTTCGACTGGATCGAGAACAGCCACGCGTCGACGGCGCTCTCCTACGCCCACGGCGTGGCCACCGCGGTCGAGCTCCAGCAGCTCGACCGGAAGGTGATCGCCGTCATCGGCGACGGCTCGATGACCGGCGGCATGGCCTACGAGGGGCTCAACAACTTCGGGGTCACGGGACGGCGGGCCGTCATCGTGCTGAACGACAACGGCCGGTCGTACGCCCCGACGCACTCGATGCTCGGCGAGAGCCTGACCCGGCTGCGGCTGAACCCGCACTTCACCCGCCAGCGGGCCAGGTTCCGCCGGGTGCTCGAGGGGATCCCGCTCGTGGGCCGGCGCCTCCACCGTGGCGTCGAGTCGGCAGAGGCCGCCGTCCGCGAGATGTGGGAGCCCCCCGCCTTCTTCGAGCAGCTCGGCGTCCGCTACACCGGCCCGATCGACGGCCACGACATCGAGGGCCTCGAGAAGGCGCTGCGCCACGCGGCGGCCTGGCCGGGGCCGATCGTCGTCCACGTCCTCACGCAGAAGGGCCGCGGCTACGGCCCGGCCGAGGACCACGAGGAGCACAACCTCCACGACTTCAAGGTGCTCGATGCCAGCGCCGGCGCCCCGGCCCCGTCGTTCACCGCTGCGTTCTCCGACGCGCTGGTCAAGGCGGGTGAGGCCGACCGGTCGCTGGTGGCAGTCACGGCCGCGATGCCCGGGTCGACCGGCCTGATCCCGTTCCAGGAGCGGTTCCCCGACCGGTTCGTCGACGTCGGGATCGCCGAGCAGCACGCGGTCACCGCCGCCGCCGGCATGGCGATGCTCGGGCTCAAGCCGGTCGTCGCCCTCTACTCCACCTTCGTCACCCGCGCCTTCGACCAGCTGAACCTCGACGTCGGCCTCCTCCACCAGCCGGTCGTGCTGTGCATCGACCGGGCCGGCATCACCGGTGACGACGGGGCCAGCCACCACGGCGTCCTCGACATGGCGCTCCTCACGAAGATCCCGGGGATGACGGTGTTCGCGCCCTCGTCGGCCCAGGAGCTCCAGGTCATGCTGGACGACGCCCTCGCCCTCACGGACGGGCCGTCCGCCATCCGCTGGCCGAAGACCGGTTCCCGCGTCGTGCGGCCGGAGGACGTCGGCTCCGGCCTGCAGGCCCGCTGCGTCCGGCGGGGTTCGGGAGCCGTCGCCATCCTGGCCGTCGGCAAGCTCGTCGAGGCCGCCGAGCAGGCAGCCGGGGCGCTGGCGACCGACGGCATCGACGCCACCGTGTGGGACGTGCGGGTGTGCAAGCCGCTCGACCCCGAGATGATCGCCGATGCCGCCCGCCACGGGCTGGTCGTCACCGCCGAGGACGGCATCATCGCCGGCAGCGTCGGCTCTCAGATCGTCGAGGCCGTGTCAGCGGCGACCCCCCGCCGCACGGCCCCGCCCAGCCTCGTCCTCGCCACCCCCGTCGGCTACATCCCCCACGGCAAGCCGGACGACATCCTGGCGACGCTCGGCCTCGACGCCTCCGGCATCGCCGCCTCGGTCCGGGCCGCCATCCCGACGTCGCCCCTGCCGACGTAGCCCCTCGTCATCGCGGCGACGCCCGACCGCCCGTCAGGGCCGCCCGACGTGCGGAGCCGGTCCCTGCACCGACTCCGAGGCCTCTACTTGGCGGATTCGTAGAACGGGTTCTCGCCGGCGGTGTGGTCGGTGATGTCGATCACCTCGCGGATCTCGTCGATCTCCTTCTCGATCGTGGCCTTGATGCCCTCGGTGAGGGTCAGCTTGGCCAGACCGCACCCCTGGCAGCCCCCGCCCATGAACATGTAGGCGACGTCGCCCTCCACCCGCTCGAGGGTGGTGAAGCCGCCGTGGCTGGCGAGCATCGGGTTGATCTCCACGTCGAGCAGGCTCTGGATGCGGTGCTCGACCGTGCCCTCCTCGTAGGAGGGACCCCCGGGGGCGAGGCTCCGGGTGGGACGGTTCGGGTTGCGGAGCACGAGGCCGGTGCCGTCCGCCTCGTCGAGCGTGGCGCCCCGCAGGCGGTCGACGCTCCCGGCCGGCACCATGACCGGCAGCTCCCCGCTGAACCCCACCACGTCGTCGGGGCCGGCGTCGCCGACCGGCTCGAAGGTGAGCTCGTAGACGTACTCGGCCACCGCCTCGCCGGTGATCTCGATGCGCAGGGCGAGCGCCTCCCCCTCGGGCTCGGCGTCACGGAGGCCGAGGACCGTGGCACGGGCCCGCTCGGTCACGGTGACGACGGGGAGCGCGGTCCGCGTGTCGGTCATGACCCGAGGCTACCGGCGGCCCCTCCGGCGGGCTCCTCGACACGGAGCGGCGGGCAGGCGGCCACCCGGCTCAGCCCGCCGCCTCGAGCTCCTCCGCGAGGCCGACCCAGCGCGACTCGGCGTCGGCGACAGCTGCTTCGACCTCGGCGGCGGCCTGCCCTGCCTCGGCCAGCGCACCACGGTCCGAGCCGGCGGCCACGAGCGCTGCCGCTGCGTCGGCCCTCCTGCGGTCCAGGGACTCGATCTCCCGCTCCACGGCGGCGAGCAGGCGCCGCAGAGTGCTTTGAGATCGACCGGTGGAGCGGGGGGCGGCGGCGGACGACGGCGGGGTCGCGACCCGTCGACCGGTGTCGCGCTCCGCGCCGACCGGGGCTGCCACCGGGCCTCGGCGCCCGCCCCGGTGCGCCTTCCACCAGGCGGCGTAGCCACCCGGGACCTCCCTGGCCCGACCGGACCCGTCCAGGGCGACCACGTCCTCCACGGTGCGCTCGAGGAAGGCCCGGTCGTGGCTGACGGTGACGAGCGCCCCCTTCCAGTCCTCGAGGAAGTCCTCGAGGACCCGGAGCGTGTCGAGGTCGAGGTCGTTGGTGGGCTCGTCGAGCAGGAGCACGTTGGGGTTCTGCGCCAGGAGCACGAGGAGCTGCAGCCGTCGGCGCTCACCCCCCGAGAGCAGGCCGATCGGGGCGAACTGGGCGTCACCGTCGAACCAGAACCGCTCGCAGAGGCGGGCGTGCTCCCAGGTCGGGGGCTGGCCGCCCGCCACCGCGTCGAGCACCCGCTGGGTGGGGTCGAGCTCGGCACCGTGCTGGTCGTAGTAGCCGAGACGGACGGTCGTCCCGTGCTCGACGGTGCCGGCGTCGGGGGTGAGCCGCCCGGCGATCAGGTCGAGCAGCGTCGTCTTGCCCGACCCGTTCGGGCCCACGATGCCGAGGCGCTCCCTCGGGTCGAGGCTGAGCTCGACGTCGCGCAGGAGCGCCGGCCCGGTGTCGTCCCAGGCGAAGTCGACCGCGTGCAGCTCCACCACCTTGTCGCCGAGCCTGGCGGTGCCGCCACCTCCTCGAGCGGCCGTCAGGTCGAGGCTGCCGGCACGTGCGGGTGCCGCGGCTCGGCCCTGCACCAGCGCCGTGGCCGAGGCGATGCGGGCCTTCGGCTTGCTCGTCCGGGCGGGCGCACCACGACGGAGCCAGGCCAGCTCGGTGCGGGCGAGGTTCTTGCGGCTCGCCTCCGCGCTCGCCGCCTGCTCCTCCCGCACCGCCCGAGCCTCGAGGTACCCGGCGTAGCCGCCCTCGTGGACGTAGCCCCTCCCCCGGTCGAGCTCGAGCACCTTGGTGGTCACCCGGTCGAGGACGTGACGGTCGTGGGTCACCATGACGAGGCCCCCACGAAAGGCGGCGAGGTGCTCCTCGAGCCAGCCGATGGCGTCGAGGTCGAGGTGGTTGGTCGGCTCGTCGAGCACGAGGAGGTCGCCCTCGCCGCCCTCCATCGAGAGCAGCGTCCGGGCCAGGGCGACCCGCTTCGCCTGCCCCCCCGACAGCGTCGACACGTCGGCGTCGAGCATCCCGCCCATGCCCAGCCGGTCGAGCATGGCCTCGACCTCCCAGCCGGGCCTGCCCGGGCCGGCGGCGCCGTCCCGGACGGTGCCGGCGTCGAGGCCGGGGTGCTGGTCGAGGAAGGCGACGCGCACGCCTCGGCCGTGCCGAACCGCTCCCGCCTCCGGCTCACCACTGCCGGCGATCACCCGCAGGAGCGTCGACTTGCCGCACCCGTTGAGGCCGACGACGCCGAGTCGGTCCCCCGACGCCACCGTCAAGGACAGGTCGGCGTAGAGGGGGCGTCCCGGCCGGGCGGCTGCCACCCGTTGGAGGTCGGCGAGGATCACCGGTCGAGGCTACGGGCGGCCCGTCGCTCGGCCCCCCCGGACCCGTCGTGCGGGCTGCGGCCGGCTCCACCGAGCGCGGTGGTGCACGGGCTCAGGTGGCCGGTCGTGACCATCCGGGGATGATCACTGGTGCGACGGACGTTGGTCGGCAACGATGGGGCCCGTGAGCGCCGAGCGCATGGCCGACGACCGCGATGGGGCGTACGGCTGGTCGGGCGAGGCCGTCCCCCTCCGGCCCACGCTCCTGGCGACCGTCGCCGCCCCCGAGGCCTGCCTCGTCGTTCGGGTCGCCCGGATCACAGTGGGGACCATGGTGACGCTGCTCGGGGTCACCTTGCTCGTGCTGCCGGGGCCAGGGATCGCGACCATCGCCGCCGGGCTCTCCATCCTCTCCATCGACGTCCCCCAGGCCAAGCGGCTGCTGCAGCGCGTCCGAGACCGGCTCCCGCAGGATGCGGACGGCGGCACGCCCAGCTGGCTCGTCGTGGCCATGGGCGCCGGTCTGGCCGTGAGCGTGGTGGTCTCCGTCGCGCTCATGATCGCCTGACCGACCGCAGCAGCCGACAGGACCACCCCTCGACGGGTGCGGTGCACGACCCGGCGGCAGGTCGCTCCTACGGTGCAGGCCATGGGATCGCACGGGCGGACGTGGGACGGGATCCTGTCGGGGCCGGTGGACGGCCCGGCCCGGGCGGCGGCGCAGTACCCGGAGGTGGAGGCGACGCCCGGGATGCGGGTCGAGCACCGGGGCTCCCGCTACGGCGGCGTGGTCAAGAAGCTGGAGCGTGACGGCGTCCTGATCAGGGGCCGTGGCGGCGGCGAGCGGCTGTTCCGCCTGCTCCCGGGGGCGTTCCAGGTCGAGGGGCGCGCCGTCAGCCTGGTGCGGCCCCGGCCTGCGGGAGGGTCGCAGCGGGCCCGCACGGCGTCCGGCTCGGTGGCGGTGCCCGGTGCCACGGCCCGCGTCGCCCGTGCCGCCCGCATCCTCGTCGAAGGGGTGCACGACGCCGAGCTCGTCGAGAAGGTGTGGGGCGACGACCTGCGGCTCGAGGGGGTCGTCGTGGAGCGCCTCGACGGGGCGGACCACCTCGCCGACGTGGTCACCGCCTTCCGGCCGGGACCCGGGCGGCGCCTCGGGATCCTGCTCGACCACCTGGTCCCGGGGTCGAAGGAGGCGCGCCTGGCCGAGGCCGTGCGGCACCCGTCGGTGCTCGTGACGGGGAGCCCCTACGTCGACGTGTGGGCGGCGATCCGCCCTGCGGCAGTCGGCATCCCGGCGTGGCCGGACGTGCCGAGGGACGAGGAGTGGAAGGCGGGCGTGTGCCGACGCCTCCACCTGCAGGGCGAGCAGTGGGAGGTGTGGCGGGGGCTCCTGGGCAAGGTGCGCTCCTACGCCGACCTCGAGGCGCCCTTCGTCGGGGCGGTCGAGCGGCTGATCGACTTCGTCACGGAGCCCGACTGAGCCTTCCGGCCTGGCGGATGGGAGGATCGACCGATGGCAGCCTTCGACTACGACGCGGTGGTGGTGGGCTCGGGCCCGAACGGTCTGACGGCCGCCATCACGCTGGCCGCTGCCGGCGCCTCGGTGACCGTCCTCGAGGCGAAGGACACACCAGGGGGCGGGACGCTGACGAGCGAGCTGACCCTCCCCGGGTTCCTCCACGACGTCTGCTCCGCCATCCACCCCCTCGGCGCCGACTCCCCGGCGTTCCGCGACCTCCCACTCGAGTCGCTCGGCCTGTCGTGGGCGGAGCCCGAGGTGCAGGCCGCCCACCCCCTCGACGACGGCAGCGCCGGCGTCCTGCTCAGGGGTGTGCAGGAGACGGGGGAGGCGCTCGGCGACGTGAAGGGCTGGCGTCGCCTCGTCGGCTCAACCGTCGACCGCTGGGAGGAGGTCACCGACCACATCCTGCGCCCGCCGTTCAGGGTGCCGCGCCACCCGCTGGCCCTGGGCGGGTTCGGCGTGCGAGCCATGCTGCCGGCCACGGTGGCCGGTGAGCGCCTGCTCCACACGCCACAGGCTCGTGCGCTGTGGGCGGGGATCTCGGCCCACGCCATCAACGACCTGTCGAAGCCGTTCACGGCGGCCGCAGGCCTCGTGCTGGCGGCCGCCGGCCACGTGGCCGGGTGGCCGGCGGCGGTGGGCGGCTCGGAGCGCATCACCGACGCGCTGATCGCCCACCTCACGTCGCTCGGCGGGACGGTCCAGACCGGGGTCGAGGTGCGCTCGCAGAGGGACCTCCCGTGGTCGCAGGCCGTGCTGTTCGACACCACGCCGGCCCAGCTGCTCCGCATCGCCGGACCGCGCATCCCCGAGCGAGCCCGTCGCCGGCTGGAGCGCTTCCGGTACGGGAGCGGGTCGTTCAAGATCGACTACGCCACCGACGGTCCGGTCCCGTGGACGAACGCCGACTGCCGGAGGGCGGGCACCGTGCACGTCGGCGGAACGGTGGAGGAGGTGGCGGCGGCCGAGCGGGACGTGCACCAGGGGCGGGTGCCGGAGCGCCCCTTCACCCTCGTCGCCCAGCAGTCCGTGATGGACCCCACCCGGGCCCCCGACGGCAAGCAGGCGGTGTGGGCCTACTGCCACGTCCCGCACGGCTGCGAGGTGGACGTGACCGATCGGGTGGAGGCCCAGATCGAGCGCTTCGCGCCAGGGTTCAGGGACACCGTCCTCGCCCGCAACGTCATCGACCCCGCCGGGCTCGAGGCCTACAACCAGAACTACATCGGCGGTGACATCGCCGGCGGCGCCACCGACGGCCTGCAGCTCCTGGCCCGCCCGACCATCTCCGCCCACCCCTACCGCACCGGCGCCCCGGGGCTCTGGCTGTGCTCCTCGTCCACCCCGCCCGGCGGTGGTGTCCACGGCATGTGCGGCAAGTGGGCGGCGGAGGACGCCCTCCGCTGGCTCAGGAGCTGACCACGGCCCGCGTGCCCACTGGACCGGCGGCCCGGGCCGAGGGCTACCGGTGCTCGGGGTTGTCGTGGTCCGGCCGGGCGCCGGCGTCCCACAGCGACCGCTGGTTGCCGTGGGCAGGCACGCCCCCGGCGTCCTTCAACAGCCTGGCCAGGTGCATCAGGTTCCAGGCCATGAACGTCGAGCTGCGGTTGGTGAAGTCGTTCTCGGGACCACCCGAGCCCTCGTCGAGGTAGCTGGGGCCCGGCCCGACACCTCCGAGCCACGCGGCATCGGCCTGGGGCGGGATCGTGAAGCCGAGGTGCTGCAACGAGTAGAGGATGTTCATCGAGCAGTGCTTGGCACCGTCCTCGTTGCCCGTGACGATGCAGCCGGCGACCCGCCCGTAGTAGGCGTACTGGCCGGCCTCGTTGAGGAGCGACGAGTTGCCGTACAGCCGCTCGATGATCGCTGTGCACACCGAGGACTTCTCACCCAGCCAGATGGGGGTGGCGAGCACGAGGATGTCGGCCGCCTGCACCTTGGCGTACAGCGCAGGCCACCCGTCGTGGGGCCACCCGTGCTCGGTCATGTCGGGGTGGACGCCGGGTGGCAGGTCGTGGTCGACGGCGCGGACCACCTCGACGCTGACCCCGTTGTCCTCCATCACCCCGATGGCGACGTCGGCCAGGCCCTGGGTGTGGGATCGGGCCGGCGAGCGCTTCAGCGTGCAGTTGACGAAGAGCGCCCGCAGGTCGGGCGTCTCCCAGCCGCCACCGCCGGCTGGGAGCGGGCGGTCCCCAGGCGGCGCGTCCTGCGGCACCCGTCAGCCGCCGACGACGACGACGGGCGGGTCGGCGAGCCCGTGCTGCGCCTCGCACAGGGCCCGGTAGGCGACGAGGATGGCCGGGGCGTCGAGCACCGACTCGATCGAGCCGTCGGTCGCCAGGTTGAGGTTGGCGCCAGAGATCGTGAAGCACACCTCGGTCTCCTCCGCACCGGCGGGGACGTGGAGCGTGTGGGTCGATCCCGCGGGCTCGAAGAGGTAGGAGCCGGCGCGGTTCACCGCCTCGGGGCTCTCGAGGTAGTGCCAGCTGCCGCTCTGGGTGAAGGCGTGCACGTGGCCCGTGTGCCTGTGGGTCTGGAGGGTGGTGCCGACCGCCGGGAAGCGGTTGCGCACGACCCACACGCCGTTGGCCAGGTCGACCTGGAGGAGCTGGAGCAGCCCGCTCGGGCCGATGTCGACGAACGGCAGGTCGTGCTGGCTGCGGTGGAGCGCGCTCGGCGCGTCCTCGTCGATGATGGTCATGGGGCTTCCTCTCCTGGTTGCAGGACGGTGATGCAGCTGGGCGCGTCGGGGTCCGCGCCGCTGGTGCCGACGGGGGTCCGGTGGCGCACCGCCCGGATCGGTCGGACCACGACCTCGCCGCCGTAGACGGAGGCGTCGCCGTCGACGATCAGGCTGTAGGTGCCAGGAACGAGCGAGGGCCACAGGATCGACACACCCGGACGGCGGGCGACGTTGGCGGCCGTCCTCGAGCCCGCCCCGGCCCGGAGGCACCCGTCGTCCCCGAGGGCGACCTCCACCGCCACCGCGTGCGGGCGGTCGAGCTCGTTCACCGTGAGCAGCACCGCCTGCGGGCCGTGCACGGCCACCTGGGCGGCGAGCGCATCGAGCTCGACCGGCACGCTCACCGGCCCGACGCTACCGCCCGTCCTCGCGTCACCCGCTCGAGGTGCTCACCTTGTAGACGAGGGTGCCGTCGGCGACCATCGCGCCGGCGTCGGAGCGCACCTCGGCCCGGCAGAACACGATCGACCTCCCACGCTGCTCCACCCACCCCTCGGCCACGGCGTCCTCGGCGACGAGCGCGCCGAGGTACCGGATGTTCATGCTGATGGTCAGCATCTTCGGCCGCTCCTCGTAGACGCTGCCCACGGCGGGCACCACGACGGTGTCGATGAGCGTGGCGATGGCCCCGCCGTGCACCACGCCGGCGGGCTGCTGCAGCTCGGGCCGGTAGGGCAGCCGCATCCGCCCGTAGCCCGACCGCACCTCCTCGAGCTCGAGGCCGACGACGGACGGGAAGAAGACCTGCTCCCACCGTCCGAACTGGCTCCACGGCTCGGCCAGGTGCGGTGGCAGGAGCTCGAAGCGGTCGGCGTGCTGCGGGGCTGTCGTCACGCTGCGACGCTACGGGCGCCGGGGCGCCCGCCCGCACGACAGGTCGGCCTGCGCCGGCGCCGGGCTCGTAGGGTCCACACATGGCACTCGGGCTCGTCCTCGGCGGTGGCGGTGTGGTCGGCGTGGCGTGGGAGATCGGCGTCCTCGCCGGCCTGGCCGGCGAGCTCGGGTGGGACCCCGCCCTCGCCGACGTGGTGGTGGGGACGTCGGCCGGCTCGGTGATCGGCAGCAACCTCCGCCACCGCCGCCCCCTCGACGACCTCGTCGAGGAGCAGCGCGCCGGGGGTCTGCGGCTGGCGCGCCAGGACGGCCCGCCCGCCGATCCTTCCGCCGCGCTCGAGGTGTTCAGGAGCTGGGCCGGGGTCGAGCACATGGACGCCGAGGCGGCCCGCCGGACCGCAGCGCTGGCCCTGGCCGTGCCGACCCCGAGCGAGGACGTGATGGTGGAGAGCTTCCGGGCGGCGCTCCCGGCGGCAGCGTGGCCCGAGGGTGACCTCCGCATCACCGGCGTGTCCGTCTCCACCGGCGAGCGGGTGGCGTGGACGGCGGCGAGCGGCGTCGCGCTCGTGCGCGCGGTGACGGCCTCGTGCGCCGTTCCCGGCATGTTCCCGGCCGTGACCGTCGGGGACGACCGCTTCCTCGACGGCGGGCTGTGGTCTGGGTCCAACGCCGACGTGCTCGTGGGGCTCGACCTCGAGGCAGCCCTCTTCATCGGGCCCATGGGCGTGGGGGCCACCGGCCTCGGCGCCATGTCGGCCCGCATGCTCGAGCGGGAGCGGGCCCTGCTGGCCACCGCCGGCACGTCGCTCCAGGTCCTCGAGCCAGGCGAGCGGTTCGTCGCCGCAGCCATGCAGCTCATGGACCCGAGCCGCCGGGTGGAGGCCCTCGAGATCGGCCTGGCCGAGGGAGCAGCAGCAGCCGAGCGCCTGCGGTCGGTCCTCGCCTGACGCCGGGGTCGGGGCTCGCCGGCGGGGAGCGGGGGTGCAAGGGTGCTGCCCCCAGCGTCTCGTCGGGCTGCCGCAGCCCTGGAGGAACCGATGCCCACCACCGATGCACCCTGGGCGGGCGACGCCTGCTCGCTCGTCGACGCCTTCCGCCGAGGCGAGCGCTCCCCCGTGGAGGAGCTCGACGCCACCCTGGCCGCCGTCGCCGGATCGTCGCTGAACGCCTGGTCGTACCTCGACGAGGAGACAGCTCGCGACACTGCGTCGGCGGCCGACGTCAGCCTCCCCTTCGGCGGGGTCCCCCTCGGCGTCAAGGAGCTCGACCACGTCGCCGGCTGGCCCTTCACCCAGGCGTCCGTGCCGCTGAAGGACGAGGTGTCGGCGTACGACGACACGAAGGTGGCCCGCCTCCGTGGTGCCGGCGCGGTGCTCGTGGGCCTGACGACGGCGAGCGAGTTCGGTGGCGTCAACCTCACGAGGACGCGGCTCAACGGGATCACCCGCAACCCGTGGCAGGCCGACCGGACCCCCGGGGGGTCGTCGGGCGGCACCGCTGCCGCCGTGGCGGGAGGACAGGTCACCCTCGGGACGGCGGGGGACGGCGGTGGGTCGATCCGGATCCCGGCCGGCTTCACCGGCATGGTCGGCCTGAAGGTCACGTACGGCCGGATCCCGAAGGGCCCGCACCACGAGGTCGGCTCGCTCACCGCCGTGCCCGGCTGCATCAGCCGGTCGGTGCGGGACACCGCCCGCTGGCTCGACGTGAGCAACGGCCACGACAGCCGCGACCCGCTGAGCCTGCCGCGGGTCGACGGCTGGGAGGAGGGGCTCGGCTCGTCCATCGACGCCCTGCGGGGGATGCGCGTGGCGGTCATCCCGACCTTCGGCGGTGCGGTGGTGGCTCCCGACGTGGTCGCCGTCGTGGAGGACCTCGCCGAGTGGCTGACCGACCACCTCGCCCTGCGGCGCCACGACGTCGACGTCCGCATCCCGTCCATGGGCACGGCCTGGTCCCTCGCCGGCCTCATCGCCGAGTTCGCCTCGCTCGGAGACCGGTGGCCGGCCTGCGAGGACGAGCTCACCCCCGAGATCCGCCACGGCATGCGCTTCGCCGAGGGCCGCTACGGGATCCCGGCCCGGATCCGCCTCGAGCAGCGCCGGACCGAGCTGTTCGAGGCCATGGCGGGGCTGTTCGACGAGGTCGACCTCGTCGTGTGCGCCACCAACCCCGATGTCGCCTTCCCAGCCGAGGGGCCCCTCCCCGACACCTTCGGCGGCCTCGAGTCCACGGCGGCCAACAACGGCAAGCTCACGATCCCCGGCAACATCTACGGCAACCCGGGCATCTCGATCCCCGCCGGGGACGTGGGCGGGCTGCCCGTCGGGGTCCAGGTCATGGCGCGCCACCACGCCGAGGCGCTGCTCCTCGACGTGGCCCTGGCCGTCGAGCGGGAGCGCCCGTGGCCACTCGTGGCGCCGGGTGCTCCCTCCTAGCGCTCAGGCTGGCGACGCGGCCTCGGCCACCGCCTTCAGCCCCTCGACGACCTCGGCCGCCTCCGCCGCCGCCCTGCGCTCGACCCCCAGCCGCCCGGCCAGCCGGCCGAGCGCGCCGAGGGGGAGGCTGTAGGTGATCAGCAGCCGGAACCGGCACCTGTCCTCGCCGAGCGGCTCGATCGACTCCCGGAGGCAGTAGCGCACGCCATAGCCGACGTCGCCCTCGATGGCGAAGGACCGGCCTGCCTCGAAGGCCGTGACGACCCAGGTCGACTCGAACCGCTTGCCCACGACGGTCACCACCTGGGTGAACGTCTGGCCCACGGAGGTGAGCCGGTCGGGCGCGTCCCGGACCTCGACGGTGCTCCGCGACAGCTCTGGCAGGCGGCGGACGTCCTCGAGGATCGCCCACACCTCTCCTGCGGGGCGGTCGATCACCTGTGCGTGCTCGATGGTGGCCACGGCGGCCACCCCTACCCCCACGACCGGCGGGGGGTCACCCTCGTCGTCACACCCCCCGCATATCGTGCGCAACGTGAGCATGCAGGTCCCCCTCCAGCTGTCGCCGTCCTCCATCAGCTCGTTCCGCACCTGCCCCCTCGCCTGGCGCCTCGACTACGTGGAGCGGCTGGAGCGGACCCCCTCGCTCGACGCCAACATCGGCACGTTCGTCCACTCGGTGGCCGAGGCCCTCTGCGGGCTGCCCGCCTCCCGCCGCACGATCGACGAGGCTCGTGCAGCGGCCACCGCCGCCTGGGCCGACCACGTCGAGGACGAGGAGTGGCAGGCCCTGCAGATCCCCGCCGACCGGATCCCGCAGATCAAGTGGCGGGCGTGGCGGGCCGTGCAGCGCTGGTTCCGCCTCGAGGACCCGGGCGCGGTCACCGTGGCCGGCTGCGAGCTGTGGGTGCACGGCGAGGTGGGTGGGGTGGCCATGCGGGGGATCGTCGACCGCCTCGACGTCGACGAGGCGACGGGTGGCTTCGTCGTCACCGACTACAAGACCGGCAAGATGCCGATGTCGTCGTACCAGGAGGAGCGCCTCTTCGGCGTGTGGGTCTACGCCCACCTCGTCGCCGACGAGCACCGGGCCCGGCCCGTCACCAAGGTCCGCCACCTGTACCTCGGCGAGCGGCCGGGCGAGGTCGTGCGCGATGTCACGCCTGACGCCCTGGCGGCCACCGCCGAGGTCGTCGCCTCCACCCATCAGGAGATGCTCCAGGCGTGCGCCACCGGTGAGTTCGAGACGCGTGAGAGCGTGCTGTGCGGCTGGTGCAGCTTCAAGTCGTCGTGCCCGGCCTTCGGCGGCGACCTCCTCGCCCTGCTCGCCACCGGTCCGAGGAGGGTGGACCGTCGCAAGCCGGTCGACGAGAACCAGCAGGTGCTCGACATGGACGGCGTCCGTCCGGCCGTCGTGCCGGCAGTCGCGCCGCAGCCCGTCGGGGCGCCCGTCGTCGGGCCGCCCGTCGTCGCGTCGCCGGCGGCCGGCGAGCAGCCGACGGGTTCGCCGGCCGACGTCCTCGCCCTCGCACCCGCCGCCGGCTGACCCACCCGGCGTTTCCTGCGGTGCCCGGCGGGGCACGCCCGCCGGGTGACCATCGGTGACGACCAGGACCCGCTCGAGCACGCACCCGGCGCAGCCGGCACCGGCCTCTCGGGGCCGATGGCGACCGGCCCCGACGCAGGCGCCGGGCCCGGCGGTCCCGAGCCCGCCGCCGGGGAGCCGGAGCACGACCCGTCCCTGCGCAGCGACCCGGAGGACGACGTCGGTGCGCTCGGTTCGGCCGGCACGTTCCTGACCGACCCCACCGAGGGCGCCACCACCGACGACGTGTGGCCGGCCGGCGGCGACGCGGCCGCCGAGGTCGACGAGGACGACCTGGCCGGCAGCTGATCCCGGCTCAGGCGGGCGGGTCCCCGGGCTCCGCTCGCTGGAGGCAGCGCCGCGGGTGGTGCCCGTCCACGTAGCCGACGAACGGCGGGTAGATGTTGTAGCCCAGCAGCTCCTGGAGCCGCTTGGGCAGCGTGGCCACCACGTCTCGGGGGACCGCCAGGACGTGGTTCTCCTGCGGTCTGAGCCAGGCGGCTGCGTACTCGAGGATGACGCCCAGGCGGGGCCGGTCGGTGCGGTTGGCCCCGCCGCCGTGCCAGAGGCTCCCCAGGTAGAACATGGCGGAGCCGGCCGGCATCTCGGCCACGACGGTGCCGGACTCATGGGGGGCGGCGTGGTCCCGGTGGCTCCCGGGGACGAGGCGGGTCGCCCCGTTCTCGCTCGTGAAGTCGTCGAACGGCCACATCGTGTTCAGCACCACCTCCCCGTGCGGCGTGGGAAGGGGGTAGATCGAGTCGTCCCGGTGGAGCACCTGCGCCTTCTCCCCGGGTCCGATCTGGATGCCGACAGGGGCGGACAGCTGGTGGGGGCCGAGCACCCTGTCGAGCACGCCGAGGAGCAGCGGGTCGGTCGCCGGACCGTCGAACGCCCTGGTCTTGGCGAACAGGGCGTACACACGCTGGGTGGCGAAGCCCTCGAAGTCGTTGCGCCCCGTCGGCGTGCTGGCGAGGACCGACTGGAGGTCGGCACGGGTGGCGGCGACCTCGTCGGCGGAGAGGACGCCCTCCACGACCACGTACCCATCGGCCTCGAGGCCGGCCACGACGCTGTCGACGGTGGCTTCCCGATAGGTGGTGCGCATGGCGCAGACGCTACGCCCGGGACGCGTCGCCGGCTCCCGGAGCGCAGCCGGAGGGCCCTCGCTAGGGTGAGTTCCGCAACCCACTCTGCGCCCGGCGGCCGCCGTGGCCTCCGGGCCCGTAGGCCCGGGCATCCACCCGGGCGGAGAGGAGCCGATGGCCTGATGAGCAAGCGGCACCGGGACGACAAGCCCCTTCGGAACCCGAAGGAGGTGCGGCGCCTGCAGCAGCGAGCGGCGCGCCATCGAGTCGATCAGACGCTCCACGAGGCGGGCGACGTCGACGCCGTGCTGCTCGTGGATCCGCGCAGGGAGAAGCCCACGGCGAGGACCGTGGTCTCCGGCAAGGTCCGCCACTGGAAGCAGAAGTCCTGGAAGCGTCGCAGCGCCGTCAACGCGCAGCGCAACGCCGCCCTCGCCGCCCTCCTCCAGGTCGAGTAGCCGGTCGGTGCGCCCCGGGGGGTCCGCCACCCCGGGGCGCACGTCGGCCGCACCGCACGCGACCCTCTCGGAGCGGCACCCGACGATCCCAGGCGCGGCCCGGCACGGGCCGACGCCCCGGCCCGGGGGCCGTGGATCGGGGGTCAGGGCAGCCGCTCGGCCCGGAGCTGGCTGCGGCGGACCTTCCCTGCGTCGTCGCGCAGCGCCTCCTGCACGAGCTCGATCGTGCGGGGCACCTTGTAGCGGACGAGCCGCTCACCGAGGAAGCGCAGGAGCTCGTCCTGGCGGACCTGCTCGACGTCCGCCTCGACGATCGCGTGGATCCGCTGACCGAGGTCCTCGTCGGGGAGGCCGATCACGCAGCACGATCGGACGAGCGGGTGCTCCTGGAGGGCCGCCTCCACCTCCGCCGGGTACACGTTGGAGCCGCCCGTGAGGATCATGTCCTGCATGCGGTCGCCGAGGTAGAGGTACCCCTCGGCGTCGACCCGCCCCATGTCCCCGAGCGACTCCCACCCTCCTTCACGGGTCCTCGCCTCCGCCCCGAGGTAGCGGTAGGTCGGCCTGTCCCGGGTCGAGCGCAGCCACACCTCACCCATCTCCCCGACCGGCAGCGGCGTGCCCTCCGGATCCGTGATGAGGATCTCGCCGGCCGCCGGGCGCCCGACCGACCCGCGGTGCGCCAGCCACTCCGAGCCGGTGATGACGGTCGAGGCCTGCCCCTCGGTCCCCCCGTAGAGCTCGAGGATCCGATCGGGGCCGAGCCAGTCCAGCCAGACCTGCTTGAGCCAGTCCGGGCAGGGCTCGGCGAGGTGCCACACCACCTGCAGGGAGCTCAGGTCGTACGCCTCCCTGACCTCCTCGGGCAGCCGCCAGATGCGCTTCATCATGGTGGGCACGAGGTAGACGATGTCGGCCCGGTGCTCCTGGATGGCGGCCAGGGTGCCCTCGGCGTCGAAGCGGGGCAGCACCACGACGTGGTCGCCCCACAGCAGCGCCTGGCACGACCAGATGAGGGGGCCGTTGTGGTACAGCGGGCCCGGCATCACCATGCAGCCCCCGGGCGTGATGCGCAGCGGGACCGGGCCGTCGAGATCGACCACCGACGGGTCGCCCGACACGATGAGCTTGGGCCGACCCGTCGAACCGCCCGAGGTCGGCGCCTTCCACGCCGGCGAGACGACGTCCGGCAACGGGCTGTCGTCGAGCGCTGCGGGTGGCCTGTAGCCGAGGGGGAGGCAGCGCACGTCCTCGAACGACCCGTCCTCGACGCCGACCACCACAGCCGGCCTCGCCAGCTCCACGATCGCCTCGAGCTCCGGCCGGGGGAGGCGGGAGGAGACGGGCTGCGGCGTGGCGCCGACCTTCCAGGCAGCGGCGAAGGCCACGAACCAGTCGACGGAGTTCGGCAGCGCCACCGTGACCATGTCGCCGACGCCCACCCCTCCCTGCGCGAGCTCCCGAGCCAGGCGGTTGGCGGCAGCGTCGAGCTCCCGTCGGGTGGGCCGCA
>CADCSY010000017.1 GCA_902805555.1 uncultured Acidimicrobiales bacterium
CGCCCTCGAGCAGGCGCCGGACGAGCGCAGAGCCGACGATGACGCCGTCGGCCTCGGCGCACACCTGCACCGCCTGGGCCGGGGTCGACACGCCGAAGCCGACGAGCACCGGCAGGTCGGTGAGCGCCTTGAGCCGCTGTGAGATCGCCGCCGACGACGCGGCGACGTCCACCCGCTCCCCGGTGATGCCCATGCGGCCCACGGCGTAGAGGTAGCCCCGGCTGCGGGCTGCGATCTGGGCGAGGCGCTCGTCGGTGGTGACGGGCGCGGCCAGCAGGACGGTCGAGACCCCCGCCGAGGCCGCCTCCCGCTCCCAGGACGCCGACTCGTCGAGGGGGAGGTCGGGGATGATGGCGCCGCTCACCCCGGCCTGGGCCAGCAAGCGGGCGAAGCGGAGCTCGCCGGCCCGGAACACGAGGTTGTAGTAGGTCATGGCGACGGTCGGGACCTCGACGTCGACCCCGGCCAGCTCGTCGAGGATGGAGCTCGGCGTGGCGCCGGCGGCCAGGGCGGCGGCAGACGCCTCCTGGATGACGGGGCCGTCCATGACCGGGTCGGAGAAGGGGATGCCGATCTCGACGGCGTCTGCGCCTGCGGAGGCGACAGCGGAGAGGACCTCCGTCCAGTCCGCGCCGAGACCGCCGGTGATGTAGGGGACGAGCAGCTTCCGCCCAGCGTCACGTGCCGTTCGCAGCGCCGGCTCGAGGGCGAGCGGTGCCGTCCCCGTGCCGAGGCTCACGGCTTGAGCATCCCCATCACCTGGGCGGCGTCCTTGTCACCGCGACCACACAGGTTGATGAGCACGGTGGCGCCGGCAGGGATCGAACGGCCCGCCTCGCGCATCACCCACGCGAGGGCGTGGGCCGGCTCGAGCGCCGGGATGATCCCCTCGGTGCGGCTCAGGAGCTGGAAGGCGTCGAGCACCTCGGCGTCGGCGACGGTCTCGTAGCGGGCCCGGCCGATCGCGTCGAGGTGGGCGTGCTCGGGACCGACACCCGGGTAGTCGAGGCCGGCGGAGACGGAGTGGGCCTCGGTGACCTGACCCTCCTCGTCCTGGAGCAGCAGGCTCTTGGAGCCGTGGACGACGCCCGGCAGGCCGCGTCCGATGGCCGCGCCGCCCTCGGGCTGCACGCCCACGAGCTCGGAGGCGGTGTCGGCGAAGCCTGCGAAGATGCCGGCCGCGTTGGAGCCGCCGCCGACGCACGCCACCACCACGTCCGGGTCGGCGCCGTCGAGGATGGCGCGGCACTGCACGAGCGCCTCGTCGCCGATCACCCGCTGGAACTCCCGCACCATCCAGGGGTACGGGTGGGGGCCCATCACCGATCCGATGCAGTAGTGGGTGTCCTCCACCGATGCGACCCAGTCGCGCATGGCGTCGTTGATGGCGTCCTTCAGCGTGCGGCTGCCCGACACGACCGGGCGCACCTCGGCGCCGAGGAGCTCCATCTTGAACACGTTGAGGGCCTGGCGCTGGGTGTCGACCTCGCCCATGTAGACGACGCAGTCGAGGCCGAAGAACGCCGCTGCCGTGGCGGTGGCGACGCCGTGCTGGCCGGCACCGGTCTCGGCGATGATCCGGCGCTTGCCCATGTGGCGGGTGAGCAGGGCCTGGCCGATGACGTTGTTGATCTTGTGGGAACCGGTGTGGTTGAGCTCGTCACGCTTGAGCAGCACCCGCACGCCGAGGCGCTCGGAGAGGTTCTTGGCCTCGGTGGTGGGCGAGGGCCTGCCTGCGTAGTCGCGCAGCATGGCGTCGAGCTCGGCGTGGAAGCCGGGATCCGCCCAGGCGGCCCGGAAGGCGTCCTCCAGCTGGCGGCAGGCGGGGATGAGCGACTCGGGGATGAACCGCCCCCCGTAGTCCCCGAAGCGCCCGGTCTCGTCGGGTTCGATCATGGTCATGCTGTCCGCTCCTGCTCCGCGGTCTGCCGGCTCCGGCCCCGCTCGCCCATGCTGCCCGCTGCTGGCCTGCGGCCGGGGCCGCTCGGGCCACGCTCGCTGCGCTCGCTCATGCTGCCCGCTCCTGGCCTGCGGCCGGGGCCGCTCGGGCCACGCTCGCTGCGCTCGCTCATGCTGCCCGCTCCCGGCCTGCGGCGAGGGCCGCTCGGGCCCCGCTGCCCGCTCATCCGCCGTCCGCCTGCCAGTCGTAGGGCACGAGGTCGTCCTCGGGCCGCTCCTCGTCGGTGTGCGCCGCCCGCGCAGCTGCGATGAACGAGCGCAGCTTGCGTGGGTCCTTGTGGCCGGGCCTCGACTCGACCCCGGTCACGACGTCGACGCCCCACGGCCGCACCCGCTCGATGGCCGCGGCCACGTTGCCGGGGTCGAGCCCGCCGGCGAGGACGAGGCGGCGGACACCGGCGGGCACGCCGTCGGTCAGGGACCAGTCGAACACCTTGCCCGACCCGGGGCTGGCGGCGTCGACGAGCACGGCGTCGGCACCGTGCGCCAGCACGTCGGCCAGGCCGGGGTCGCCTGCCGGGAACGCCTTCAGCAGCACCGGCACCCGGGCGTGGACGTAGGCGGACTCCTCGGGCGTCTCCCGGCCGTGCAGCTGGGCGGCCCGGAGGCCGGTGCGACCGCAGATGTCGGTGACCCGCTGGGGGGACTCGTCCCGGAACACGCCGACGGTGAGGATCTCGGGCGGCAGGCGCCGCACGATGTCGCGCACGATGTCGGGGGCCACCTGGCGGGGCGAGGGCGCGAAGACGAAGCCCACGGCGTCGGCGCCCATGGCCACGGCCAGCAGGGCGTCCTCCTCGCTGGTGGTGCCGCAGATCTTGACGAACACGCCTACGGCCCGGTGCGGAGGTCGACGACGGCGGCGCTCGGGTCGGGGCTCGTGACGAGCGTCTCGCCCACGAGCACGGCGTCGTAGCCGGCGGCGGCCAGGGCGACGGCGTCCTCCGCGCCCCGCACCCCCGACTCCGCCACCGAGACCGTCCCCGGCGCCATGCGCTCGTGGAGACGGGCGGCGAGCCCCCGGTCGACCTCGAAGGTGGTGAGGTCCCGCTGGTTCACCCCGACCAGGTTCGCCCCGAGCGCCACCGCCCGGCCCAGCTCGGCCTCGTCGTGGACCTCGACCAGGGCGGCCAGGTCCAGGGAGGCGGCGAGGTCGAGGCAACGGCCGAGGAGGTCGTCGTCGAGCACGGCGGCGATGAGCAGCACGGCGTCGGCGCCCATGAGCCTGGCGTCGGCGACGTCGCGCACGTCCACGGTGAAGTCCTTGCGGAGGACGGGCAGCCCGCAGGCGGCCCGGGCCTCGCGCAGGTCGGCAGCCGACCCCCCGAAGAACCGCTCGTCGGTCAGCACCGACAGGCAGGCGGCGCCGCCGCACTGGTACGACCGGGCGAGCGAGGCGGGGTCGAGGTCGAGGGCGAGGGGGCCCTTCGAGGGCGAACGGCGCTTCACCTCGGCGATGATGGCGAGGCCGTCTTCGGCGACCAGCGCCGAGGTGAACGGGCGGGTCGGGGGCAGATCGGTCGCCTGCTCCAGCAGCGCCTCGAGCACGCGGTCGTCGGCGGCTGCGGTGGCGCGGTGGGCGTCCACGATCACGTCGAGGTAGGTGCCCACGGGGACCGATGCTAGATGAGGGCCCCGCAGCCCAGCGGTCCGGCTCGTGGGCGGGCCGGCCGGGGATCCCGGCGCCTGACCCTCCTGCACCGCAGTGGCCGGTCAGCCCTCGTCCCTGGTGGCACGCGAGAGGACGACGAGGGGCACCACCACGAAGCTCGCGCACGACAGGAGGAACACCACGACACCGACACCCACGAGCGCGGGGGCAGCGAGCAGCAGGCCGAGCATGACGGCTACGACCGAGATGCCGAAGAGCCCCACCGGGACGAGGGTCGCGAGCCGCGTCTGGCGCACCTCGCGCTCGGGGGCCCGGCGGTAGGGGGTGTCGGGCTGCGAGCGGGGGTCCACGTCGCCCGGCTCGTCGGGCTCGATCGGGCGGAACGCGTCGGGGTCGGGCACGAGACCGAGCTGGCGGTCGTAGGCGGTGCGACGGCCCGCGTCGGAGAGCACCGCCCAGGCGTCGTTGATCGTCCGCATCCGGCGCTCGGCGTCGGACTGCACTGCGGGCGACGAGTTGGCGTGGTGGTCAGGGTGGTGGCGGCGGGCGAGCGCCACGAACGCTGCCCGGATCACCGGCGTCGGCGCGTCGGGCGCCACCCCGAGCACCTCGTAGTGGTTCACGCCGCCGTCAGGGTCGGGGGCCGGGCCAGGAGGCCGCGGATGAGGCCGGCCAGCTCCACCGGCCGCTCCTCGGGCACGAGGTGGCCGCAGAAGGCGAGGAGCTCGAGGCGCTCCGCCCCGGGGAGGTCCTCGACCAGGCGCAGGCCCCACGACGGGGAGAGGAAGACGTCCTCGGCTCCCCACACCACCAGGGCGGGGCCGGGGAAGGCCCGCAGGCCGGGCAGGCACTCCAGCGTGAACCGGTTGTCACCGGCCAGGAGGAAGCGCCGGGCCCGCTCCCGGCCCTCGACCGTGGTGAGGGGCCGCAGGTACTCGTCCACCACCTCCGGGGTCATGAGCGAGCTGTCCCGCACGCCCCTGGCGAAGCCGATGCGCGCGTTGTGGGCGACGCGCTTGGGGAGGTCGAGGGCGTAGGCGACGACGTCGAGCCCCGGTGTCCTGGCCAGGCGCATCACCTGGGCCATGACCGGGACGGGCCAGTTGTCGTAGGCGACGACGTCGATCAGCGCGAGGTGGCTGACCCGCTCGGGGTGGTTGGCGACGAGCTGCTGCGCCACCGCCCCTCCCTGGTCGTGGGCGACGACGGCGACCCTGTCGAGGCCGAGGTGGTCGAGCCACTCGAGGAGGAGCTCCGCCTGCATCGGGGCGGTGAAGTCCTCGTAGGGGGAGACCACGGTGTCGCCGAGGCCGAGCAGGTCGGGGGCGAGCCCGTGGACCTCGTCACCGAGCTCGTGGAGCACGTGGCGCCACAGGAACCCGTGGGTCGGGAAGCCGTGGAGGAACAGCACGGGCTGGGCGCCCTCCACCCCGGACGTGATGGCCGCCACCTCGGCCGGCCCCGCCCGCACACCCGCCTTGAGGGGCAGGCCATGGCTGACGGCACGCACCGCGGCACCCTACCGCCGGCCCGTTCCGCGGCCCCGGGGGCGGTCACCCGAGCGGCAGCTCGAGGAGGCGGCCCTCGACCTCAGCGCCGTCCCAGGTGAGCCGGCACGGGCTCGGGACCTCGGTGCCGCGCTTGGCGTACGCGAGGGCGACGGGGGCGCCGAGGGTGAGCGAACGGGCGGAGCTCGTGACCGTGCCGGCCTCGACCCCACCCACGGTGACGGTGGCGCCGACGGGAGGGACCTCCCGCCCCTCCACCACGATCCCCCGGAGCCGGCGGGGGACGTTCCCGCCACGGCTGTCGATCCTGGCCACCAGCTCCTGGCCGGTGTAGCAGCCCTTGGTGAAGCTGGCGGACCGCTCGACCACCCCGGCCTCGGCGGGGATCGTCCGCTCCGTCAGCTCGCGACCCATCCTGGGGACACCCCGCTCGATGCGGAGGGCCTCGTAGTCGGCCGGGTCGCCCCGCTCGACGCCCGCCGGCACGGCGGCGGCGGGGCCGAGGAGGTCGTAGCCGGGCACCCCCGGCGTCTCCGCCTCGACCGCCCAGACCCCGTCCGGGAGCCCCTCCGCCACGACCGCCCCGTCCCCCCGGACGGCCACGCAGGTCCAGTCGACGGCGGAGATCACCGCCTTCGTCCGGAGGAGGAAGCGCTGCAGGCGGGCCACGACCGCCTCACCCGAGCCGGCGTCGCCGTCCAGGGCGAACGACTCCTCCCCGGTCCGCGTGACCCGCAGCAGGGCGACGAGGTGCCCCTGGGGGGAGAGGAGGAGCGAGGCGGCGCTGGCACCGACGGCGAGCCCGGCCACGTCCTGGCTGAGCTGTCCCTGGAGGAACACCACGGCGTCGGGACCGGTCGCCAGGACCACGTCGCGGGCGAGGGGCACGCCCCAGGGGCGGCTGGAGCCGCCGGCTGGTCCCGGGGCCGGCTCCCCCTCGACCGCCTCGGCGGCGACGACTGCGGGGGGTTCCCTCCGCCCACTCGGGCTGGGCCCGCTCATGCCGGGACGCCGGCCGCGGCCCGGCGGGCGGCGGTCATCCTGCGGGCCGCCGGCACCGCGGCGAGGAGGGCGGCCGCCTTGTTGTGGCACTCGAGCTCCTCGTCGACCGGGTCGCTGTCGGCGACCACGCCCGCTCCCGCCTGGATGGAGCCGACGCCGTCGACCACCACCATGGTGCGGATGGCGAGGGCCATGTCGAGGTTGCCGGAGAAGTCGAGGTAGCCGACCACGCCGCCGTACACGCCCCGCTTGCGCACCTCGAGCGCGTCGATGATCTCCATGGCCCGCACCTTCGGGGCGCCCGACACGGTGCCTGCGGGCAGGGTGGCCCGGATCACGTCGACGGGCGTGCGCCCGTCCCGCAGCTGTCCCGACACCTGGGACGTCATGTGCATCACGTGGCTGTAGCGCTCGAGCGTCATGAGCTCGTCGACGGCGACGGTGCCGTACTGCGCCACCCGGCCCACGTCGTTGCGGGCCAGGTCGACGAGCATGATGTGCTCGGCGATCTCCTTCGGGTGCTCGAGCAGCTCCGCCGCCATGCGCCGGTCGTGCTCCTCGGTCCGCCCCCGGAACCTGGTCCCGGCGATGGGCCGCGACGTGATGCGCCCGTCGACCAGCTTCACCAGCGGCTCGGGCGAGGAGCCGACGAGCGAGAGCGCAGGGTTGCGCACGAAGTACATGTACGGGCTCGGGTTGAGCTGGCGCAGCACCCGGTAGAGGTCGAACGGGTCGGCGCCGAGGTCGAGGTCGAAGCGCTGCGAGACGATCACCTCGAAGATGTCACCGGCGAGGATGTGCTCCTTGCACACCTCGACCGCGGCCTGGAACGCCTCGGGCCCCATGGTCGAGCGGATGTCGGGGAGCGCCTCACCCCGCGCCGGGGGGTCGAAGACCGGCTCGTCGACGGTGCGGGCACCGGCGGTGGCCAGCTCCTCGATGTGGGCGACCGCCCGGTCGTAGGCGTGGTCGAGGTCGGCGTCGGTGGCGTCAGGGGGGACGACCACGTTGTCGAGCAGGGTCACCCGCTGGCGCCAGTGGTCGAAGACCGCCAGCTGGCCGATGACGGAGAGGACGGCGTCGGGCACGCCCCGGTCGTCGGGCGGCACGGCGGGCAGGTCCTCCACCTCGCGCACGACGTCGTAGCCGAGGTAGCCGACGAGGCCACCGTGCAGCGGCGGCAGGTCGTCGAGGACGGGTGAGCGGTACACGTCGAGGAGCGCCTCGACGGCCGCGAGGATGCCCCGGTCACGGGGGACGGAGGCGGGGACCGGGCCGTCAACCTCGACCTCGAGGCCTCGCGCGACGAGCGTCGCCAGGGGGCGGCGACCCACGAAGGAGAAGCGGCTCCAGCGCTCGCCGTGCTCCACCGACTCGAGCAGGAAGCCGTCCTCCTCCCCCACCAACCGGGCGAAGGCGGCCACCGGCGTGATCAGGTCGGCGAGGACCTCACGCCACACGGGGACGACGGTGTGCGCCCGAGCCAGGGTCCGGAACGCCTCCCGCGTCGGCTGGGTCACGGCTCGTCGACAGTCCCGAAGGCACGGAAGAAGCAGCTGCGCTCGCCGGTGTGGCAGGCGCCTCGGCCCTCCTGCTCGACCCGGAACAGCAGCGTGTCGCCGTCGCAGTCGTAGGACGCCTCCCGGACCCACTGGCGGTCCCCGCTCGTCTCCCCCTTGGCCCACACCTCCTGGCGCGAGCGGCTCCAGAACACCGTCCGCCCGGTGGCCAGGGTCTGGGCCAACGTGTCGGCGTTCATCCACGCCATCATCAGCACCCGGCCGTCCTCGTGGTCCTGCACGATCGCGGGCACGAGCCCGGCGTCGTCGAACTTCACGCGGGCGAGCTCGTCCGCGGAGACCTGGATGGGGGTGGTCGCTGGCATCGCGCCATCGTACGGGCCGCCGGCACCGGCTCCGAAGGTCGTTGCCGCACGGGTGGGGGGCTGGCGGGAGGGCGTGGGGCGGACGTTCGTCGGCCCGCGCCGGGGCGAGGAGGTGACGTCCCGACCGCCTCGCGAAGGCGCCGATCAGCCCTCGACGGAGACCGTCCGGGTGACGGGCTCGGGTGCGGGATTCGACGCTGCGCTCGCCTCGAGGGTGTACTCGCCGGGAGCGACCTCGAGGGGGCCCGTGAGCTCGAACGTCTCCTCGTCGCCGGCTGCGAGCCGGGTCGCCGTGATCCCCTGGGCGAACATCATCCCGTCGCTCCAGCGGTACGCCTCGCTGCCGTCGGGAGCCACGAGGGCGACGTCGCCCTGCTGCGAGCTGGGGAAGCTGAGGGTGACGTCGGTCGACGAGCGGTTGGCCACGGTCAACGTCCACGTGAGGGGTCGACCGGCCACGAGCGGGTCGGGGGCGTCGACCGCCAGCACCAGCGCGGCACCGCCCGCCAGGTCGGCTGGCGCCGGAGGGGAGCCGGCAGCGACACCCGGCGACCCCTCCTCCCCGGAGCCGCAGGCGGCGAGCACGAGCCCGGCCGCGCCGAGCAGGCGGAGCATCACGACCTGGTCACCGAAGGCAGGACCGGCGT
>CADCSY010000018.1 GCA_902805555.1 uncultured Acidimicrobiales bacterium
CGCTCGCCTCGTGCGGGCGGTGGACGTCGTGACCCTGCCTGCCGTGAAGAAGGTCGTCGGGAGCGCGTTCGGCGTGGGCCTCATGGCGGCACCCCTCGCCGTCGTCGGGCCGACCGTCCCCGCCGCCGTGGCCGACGTCCAGCTCCCTGTCGGCGGCCAGGCGCCCCTGCCCCCGGCAGGGGACGACCTCGGGGGGTCGCCGCAGCTCTCGCCGCCGACGATGCGGCGACTCGACGAGGCACCACCGCCGCTTCCGATCGGGACCGCCGTCGTCATCGGCGCCGGCGACCACCTGTGGTCGGTGGCCGATCGTGCGCTCGCTGCCGCTTGGGGTCGTGCGCCTTCGGATGCCGAGGTGACGCCGTACTGGGAGCTCGTCGTCGAGGTCAACCGGGAGCGGCTCGTCGATCCAAGGAACCCGGACCTGCTGGTCCCCGGCCAGGTGGTGTCGGTGCCCGTCCCGCCGCCCGCTCCGGGAGGGTGACGAGGTCGTCCGGACCTGGCCCGGGGAGCCGGGCGGTACGCTGCGGCGATCACCGTGCCGGCCACCGACGTCAAGATCTCCGTGCCAGGGAACCACCTCATGGTGGCGCTGCTGGGTGAGCGAGACGAGCTGCTGCGCCTCGTCGAGGCCGCCTTCCCCGGGGTCGCCATCCACGTCCGGGGCAACGAGATCAGCGTCACCGGCAGCGATGCCGCCCAGGTCGGGCGCTTCTTCGAGGAGCAGGTGCTGCTGCTGGAGCGCGGCCACCCGGTCGACCTGGCCAGCGTCGGGCGGACCATCGACATGGTGAAGGCCGACGAGCGGCCCTCCGAGGTGCTCACCGCCGAGGTGCTCAAGGCGGGCAAGGGCCGCTCCGTGCGCCCGAAGACGAGTGGCCAGCGGCGCTACGTCGACGCCATCGCCGAGAACGTCATCACGTTCGGGATCGGCCCGGCCGGGACGGGCAAGAGCTGGCTGGCGGTGGCGATGGCCGTCCAGGCGCTGCAGGCCAAGCAGGTCAGCCGCATCATCCTCACCCGACCGGCGGTCGAGGCCGGCGAGCGGCTCGGCTTCCTGCCCGGCGACCTCATGGCCAAGGTCGACCCGTACCTGCGGCCCCTGTGGGACGCCCTGTTCGACATGGTCGAGCCGGAGGGCGCCGCCCGCCTGCTCGAGCGGGGCACCGTCGAGGTGGCGCCGCTGGCGTTCATGCGGGGGCGCACCCTCAACGGCGCCTTCATCATCCTGGACGAGGCCCAGAACACCACGCCCGAGCAGATGAAGATGTTCCTGACCCGCATCGGGTTCGGGTCCAAGGCCGTCATCACCGGCGACGTCACGCAGGTCGACGTGGCCGACGGGCGCTCCGGCCTGCTCAACCTCGAGCCGGTGCTCAGTGGCATCGACGGCCTCTCCTTCGTGCAGCTCACGAACAAGGACGTGGTCCGCCACCGCATCGTGCAGGACATCGTCGAGGCCTACGACCGGGCCGGCCCGCTCGAGCAGCCCAGACGCAACGGGCGATGATCGGCCGCCCCGACCCCACCGCCTCCCGTCGGCGTCCGAGCCCACCGGAGGGCGAGCCGAGCGTCTTCGGCGCCGACGAGCAGTCGGCGCAGCCCGTCGACCTCGCCTCCCTCTCCCGCCTGGCCGAGTCGGTGCTCGAGGCCGAGGGCGTCAGGGGGGCGTGCGAGCTGTCGCTCTACTTCCTCGACGAGGTGGCGATGGCGGAGCTGAACGAGCGGTTCATGGGCATGGCCGGGGCGACCGACGTGCTCGCCTTCCCCCTCGACGACGACCTCGTCGACCCCGGCCGCTCGCCCGACGCCGGCGCCACCGGGCCCGACCGCTCCCCGGTCGACCCGTCGGAGGTGCCGGTGCTGCTCGGCGACGTGCTCGTCTGCCCCGAGGTCGCCGCCCGCAACGTGGCCGAGCGGGCGGCCCGCCTCGCCGGCGGAGCGGGGCCCGACCCCGACGACACGCCCAACGGCACCACCGTCCTCGCCGACGAGCTCGCCCTGCTCGTCGTGCACGGGACCCTCCACGTGCTCGGCATGGACCACGCCGATGACGCCCAGGCGGCGGCCATGCAGGCGCGGGAGCGGGCGCTGCTGGAGCGCTTCGCCCAGCCGGCCTCCTGACGTGAACCCGGTCCTGCTCGGGTTCCTGGTCACCGCCCTCGTCCTCCTCGCCGCTGTCCTGGCCATGGCCGAGACCGCCCTCACCCACCTGCCTCGGGCCAAGGCGCTGGCCCTCGTCGACGAGGGCAGGCGGGGCGCGCACAGCCTCGAGCGCCTGCTCGAGCACCGGGAGCGCTACCTCAACCCCGTCCTGCTGCTCGTCCTGAGCTGCCACGTGGCCACCGCCACGCTCGTCGGCATCTACGCCCAGTCGCGCTTCGGCGCCGGCGGCATCGCCCTCGGCGTCTTCTTCGAGCTGCTGATCATCTTCGTGATCTCCGAGGCCGCCCCCAAGACCTACGCCCTCCAGCACACGGAGCGGGCCGCCCTGCTGGTGGCGCCCCTCGCGCTGCTCGTCGGCCGGATCGCACCGCTGCGGCTCCTGACGCGCGCCCTCGTCGGGCTCTCGAACGTGCTGCTCCCCGGCGCCGGCCGCCGGGCGGGTCCTGCGGCGGTGTCGTCGGAGGGGGAGCTGCTGGCCCTCGCCGACGAGGCGGTGGAGGCCGAGGTGCTCGAAGTCGAGGAGCGGGCGCTGATCCGCTCGATCATCGACTTCGGCGACACCGTGGCCCGGGAGGTGATGGTGCCCAGGACGGACATGGTCGCCGTCGAGTGCGAGGTGACCGTGGCCCAGGCCACGGAGACGGCCATCACCCACGGCTACAGCCGCATCCCCGCCTACCGGGACAGCATCGACGACGTGCTCGGCATCGTCTACGTGAAGGACCTCATGCGGGCGACCCGCGAGCACCGCTCGTCCTCCACTGTCGCCACCCTCCTCCGCCCCGCCCGCTTCGTGCCCGAGACGAAGAAGGTGTCGGAGCTCATGCGGGAGATGCAGGCGGAGTCGTTCCACCTGGCGATGGTCGTCGACGAGTACGGCGGGACCGTCGGCCTCGTCACCCTCGAGGACCTCATCGAGGAGCTGGTGGGCGAGATCGTCGACGAGTTCGACGTCGAGGACCCCGTGGTCGAGCCGCTGGCCGGCGGTGCGGTGCGGGTGAACGCCCGGATGCCGCTCGACGAGCTGAACGAGCTGCTCGAGATCGACCTGCCCGAGGGTGACTGGGACACCGTCGGCGGGCTCGTGTTCGACCACCTCGGCCACGTCCCCGCGGAGGGCGAGGAGCTCGTCGTCCGCGGCCACGTCCTGCGGGCGGAGAAGGTGCAGGGCCGCCGCATCGGCCGCGTCCGCATCACGATGGCCGGGGAGCCGGGGGAGCGGGACCCGGGCGACCCGGCCGCAGGCCGGGAGCGGGCGACGTGAGCGAGCGCAGCGAGCGGGGCCCGAGCGGCCCGGCCGCAGGCCGGGAGCGGATGACGTGAGCGAGCGCAGCGAGCGGGGCCCGAGCGGCCCGGCCGCAGGCCGGGAGCGGATGACGTGAGCGACGACCTCGAGGCGCGGATGCTGGCCGAGCAGCGCACGATGCGGGACGAGCAGGTGGTGCGCGAGGACGTCCACGCCGGCTTCGTGACCTTCGTGGGCCGCCCCAACGTCGGGAAGTCCACGTTGCTCAACCGCATCCTCGGCCAGAAGGTGAGCATCGTCTCCGACAAGCCCCAGACCACCCGCAACCAGGTGCGGGGCGTGCTGAGCCGGCCGGACGCCCAGGTCGTGTTCGTGGACACCCCCGGCATCCACAAGCCGAAGACGACCCTCGGCACCCGGTTGAACGAGACGGCCACCGAGGCGGTCACCGGGGTCGACGTCGTGTGCCTGGTCGTGGACGCGACCATGCCCCTCGGCAAGGGCGACCGGTTCGTCGCCGCACGGGTGCCGAAGGACTCCGTGGTGGTCGTCAACAAGACCGACGTGGCCCCGCCCGCCGAGGTGCTGCGCCAGCTGACGAGGGCGGCGTCGCTCGACCTGAGCGAGTACTTCCCGGTGTCGGCGGCCACCGGCGCCGGGGTGGACGGCCTGGTCGAGCACCTCGTGGGCCGGCTGCCCATCGGCCCGCCGCTGTACCCGCCGGGCGTCGTGACCGACGTCCCCGAGGCGTTCTGGGTGGCAGAGCTCGTCCGCGAGCAGCTCTTCGCCGTGATGCGGGAGGAGATGCCGTACTCGATCGCCACCCAGGTCACCGACTGGGAGTGGCCCTGGATCCGCTGCGAGATCCTCGTCGAGCGGGAGTCGCAGAAGGGGATGGTGATCGGCCGGCGAGGCGCCGTCCTCAAGGAGGTGGGCACCGCCGTGCGGGCCCAGCTGGCGGAGGGCGCCTACCTGGAGCTCGTGGTCAAGGTCGACCCCGGGTGGCAGCGCCGTCCCCGCTCCCTGCAGCGCCTCGGGTACTGAGGCCTCCCGGTCAGCCGGTCGGGCGGGCCGGGGCCGGGCGCAGGTTGCGGGCGGCCAGGGCCCCTGCCAGCACCGCCACCCACAGCGTGAGCTCGGGGCCGTTGGTGACGCCCCAGGTGGTCTGCACGTCGGCGATCCACGCCAGGTACTCGACGCTCACGACCACCGGCAGGGTCAGGAGCAGCGACAGCCTCGTGTCCCTGGTCAGCGCATAGGAGAGGAGGAAGGTCACGGCGCCGACCACGAACACCACGGGCACGTGGGCGAAGACCAGGGCGACCGACGGCGCCAGCCCGGTCGCCCCCTTGAACCCCGCCCACACCGGGGCGATGTTGCCGACCACCGCCGCCATCCCGGTCCACAGCGCGACCGACACCCACGCCCCCACCGCCTGGTTGGAGAAGGTGCCGATGGCGCCGATGTCGCCCCTCGGGGCGGCGGCCAGGGCGACGTCCCAGGCGACGGTGGTGACGAGGAGGGTGGCGACGGCGGCGAGGGCGCCCGCACCGACCACGCCCGGCATGTCGAGCGGGTCGGTGGCGGGACCGCGGGTGCCGGCCGACGGGTCGCCCGCCAGCTGGCGGCGCAGGCGGCGCCGGGAGAGGAGGTACCCGAACGGGATCGACCCGACGAGGTAGCCGAGGATCGCCATCGGCCCGGAGAGGACGCTGACGGAGGTGACGCTCGTGGGGACCCACTCGACGAGGTTGCGCACGAGGGCCACGAACACGCCGGCAACCTACCGGTCGGTCAGCCGGCGGCAGCCTCGTCGACCTCACCCGCACGGGTCCCCGTGAGCGGGGTGAGGCCCGGCATGTTGGGGACGTCGATCGCCACCCTGGCGGTGCCGTGGGTGCCCTCCCACCGCACCACGCCGATCACCGCGCTGTAGACGAGCAGGCGGCCGAAGAAGAACAACCAGGCGAGCAGCGCGAACACCACGCCGATCGAGCCGTAGAGCTCGGACGACCGGGACACCACCCTCGGGACGTAGATGCCCCCGACCGCCTTGAGGACCTCGAAGCCGACGGCGGCGAACACCGCACCTGGGAGCAGCGCCCGCCACGGCACGTCCAGGTTCACGAGCACCTGCGAGGTCCAGAGGAACAGGGCCACGCTGACGGCCAGCCCGAGGGCGATGCCGACCGGCCAGGCGGGACCGGGCAGGAACTGCACCACGGTGGTGAGGGCGAAGCTGGCCGCGAAGAGGAGGCCGGCCCCGACGAGCCAGGCGAGGCCGTACGCCTTGTCCTTCAGCCCCCGCCCCTTCACCTGCCACACCGAGTCGTACGCGTGCTGCAGGGCGGCCACCACGCCGAGGGCCGAGGAGAGCAGGCCGACGATCCCCACGGCCGAGGCGGTCCTGCGGTTCTCCTCGGCGGCGGCGATGGCATCCGTGACGAGCCGTGCGGCGTCGCCCTGGAGGCCGAGCTCGCGCGTGGCGTCGGACGCGAGCGTCACGTCGCCGGCCGCGAACCAGCCGACCGCTGCGGTGAGCAGGAGCAGGAGCGGGAAGAGGGAGAGGAACGCCGCCAGCGTCACCGCGCTGGCCAGGAAGCCCCCGTGCACCTCCCCGAAGCGCTCCTGCACCTCGAGCAGGAACCGGGTCCAGGCGTGACGCCTGGCCAGGTCCCGCAGTCGATCCAGCACGCCGAGGGTCTACACCGCCAGGCGGTAGGTTCCCCGCCGTGGGCCTGGACGGGATCGACCTCGACACGGTCCCGAGGCACGTCGCCTGCGTCATGGACGGCAACGGCCGGTGGGCCCAGCGCCGTGGCCTGCCCCGCACCGACGGCCACGCAGCAGGCGAGGAGGCACTGTTCGACACGGTGAAGGGGGCGCTCGAGCTCGGCATCGAGTGGCTCACCGTCTACGCCTTCTCGACCGAGAACTGGAAGCGCCCGGTCGACGAGGTGCGCTACCTCGTCGGCTTCAACGAGTCGATCCTCGTGCGCCGCTGCGACGAGCTCGACGACCTGGGCGTGCGCATCCGCTTCTCGGGCCGGCGGGACTGGCGGGTCCCCAAGCGCCTGACCCGGCGGATGGACGCGTCGGCCGACCAGACCCGGCGCAACCGGGCGCTCACCCTCACGATCGCCTTCAACTACGGGGGGCGGGCCGAGATCGTCGACGCCGTGCGGGCCGTCGTGGCCGAGGGCGTGCGGCCCGACAAGATCGACGAGAAGGCCATCCGCCGCCACCTCTACGACGCCGAGATGCCCGACCCCGACCTCATGGTCCGCACGTCGGGCGAGCACCGGATCTCGAACTTCCTCCTGTGGCAGCTCGCCTACAGCGAGCTCGTGTTCACCGACGTCCTCTGGCCCGACTTCCGTCGCGAGCACCTCCAGGACGCGGTGCGTGAGTACCAGCGCCGGGAGCGCCGCTTCGGTGGCGTCGACCGCCGCTAGCCGGGACCACCCCGGTCGGCCGCCGGCGACCCCACGCCCGTAGCCTCGGCTCGTGGGCCTCTACCGGGAGCGCGGCGTCGTCGTGCGCACCTGGAAGCTGGGTGAGGCCGACCGCATCGTCAGCCTGGTCACCGAGGGTCGGGGCAGGGTCCGGGCCGTCGCCAAGGGCGTCCGCAAGACGTCGAGCCGGTTCGGGTCCCGCCTCGAGCCGATGAGCCACGTCTCGCTGCTGCTCTACGAGGGCCGGAACCTCGACATCGTGAGCCAGGCGGAGACCATCGACCACTTCCGCTCGCTGCGGGAGGACCTCGACCGGCTGGGCCGGGCCACTGCGGTGCTGGAGGCGGTCGACGCAGTGGTGCAGGAGGGCCAGCACGCCCCCCAGCTGTACCGGATGCTGGTGGGAGGGCTCCGCTCGCTCGCGGTCAACGACAGCCAGCTCGTGGTGCCCGCCTTCTTCTGGAAGCTGCTGGCGGAGGAGGGCGTGCGGCCGCTGCTCGACGAGTGCGCGTCGTGCGGCTCGGTCGACGAGCTCGTGGCGTTCGACCTCCACGTCGGGGGGACGCTGTGCGCCGCCTGCCAGCGCGGTGGCCGGGTGACCCCGGCCGCCCTCACCCTCCTGCGGCGCATCCTCGGCGGGGACCTGGTGGCGGTGCTGGCCGAGCCGCCGTCCGGCGCCGGCTACGAGGTCGAGCACCTCGCCACCCGGGCGATGGAGCACCACCTCGAGCGCCGGCTGCGGGCCCTGAGCTTCGACCCGGCGGGCGACCCGGCCTGAGGCATCTCGCCGGAGGCGCGAGGTGGCGCCACGTATCCTGGCGCGATGAAGGACCTCTTCGACCAGGTGGTCAACCTCTGCAAGCGGCGGGGGTTCGTGTTCCCCTCGGCCGACATCTACGGAGGGTTCCGCTCCACCTACGACTACGGGCCCGTGGGCGTCCTCCTGCTCCGCAACGTCAAGGCGGCGTGGTGGCGCTCGATGGTGCAGCTGCGCGACGACGTCGTGGGGCTCGACGCCGCCATCCTCTCGCCCCCCGCCATCTGGGAGGCCTCGGGCCACCTCTCGAGCTTCACGGACCCCCTCGTCGACTGCAAGAGCTGCAAGGAGCGGTTCCGCCTCGACAAGCTCGACGACCCCGACCTCTGCCCGAGCTGCGGCAAGCGCGGGACCTTCACCGAGGCCCGCCAGTTCAACCTCATGTTCAAGACCCACGCCGGCCCCGTGGAGTCCGAGGGGGCCGTGGCGTACCTCCGCCCGGAGACGGCCCAGGGCATGTTCACGAACTTCAAGAACGTGCTGGAGACGTCGCGCAAGCGCCCGCCGTTCGGCATCGCCCAGGTCGGCAAGTCGTTCCGCAACGAGATCACGCCGCAGAACTTCGTGTTCCGCACCCGTGAGTTCGAGCAGATGGAGATGGAGTTCTTCGTGCCGCCCGACGAGGCCCAGCACTGGTACGAGTACTGGTGCCAGGAGCGCTTCCGCTGGTACCAGGAGCTCGGGATGCCGGAGGAGGCGCTCAGGCTCCGACCCCACGACCCCGACGAGCTCAGCCACTACTCCTCGGGCACCTCCGACGTCGAGTTCCTCTTCCCCTGGGGGTGGGACGAGCTCGAGGGCATCGCCAACCGCGGCGACTACGACCTGCGGGCCCACGCCACCGCCTCGGGCGAGCGGCTCGAGTACTTCGACCAGGCCAGCGGCGAGCGCTACGTGCCCCACGTGATCGAGCCGGCGGCAGGTGCGACGCGGACGATGATGGCGTTCCTGCTCGCCGCCTACGACGAGGACGAGGTGAACGGCGAGGCCCGCACGGTGCTGCGCCTCCACCACCGGCTCGCCCCGTACCAGGTCGCCGTGCTCCCGCTGTCGAAGAAGGAGGCGCTCACCCCCCTCGCCCGAGACGTGCTGCGGGCGCTGCAGCCCCACTTCATGTGCGACTACGACGAGACGCAGGCCATCGGCCGCCGCTACCGCCGCCAGGACGAGATCGGCACGCCGTACTGCATCACGGTGGACTTCGACAGCCTCGAGGACAAGGCCGTCACGATCCGGGACCGCGACACGCTCGAGCAGGTGCGGGTCCCGGTCGACGCCGTGGTGGCCGAGCTGCGGGACCGGTTGTCGTAGGCCGCTGAGGCACCTGCCAGGCTGCTCCCACCGGAACCAGGGGGGCGACGTGCCGTACGTCTTCGACTTCGACCACGACCACGGCGTCGCCCCGCGCACGCTGAAGGCGGTGCTCGGGGGGAAGGGGGCGAACCTGGCCGAGATGGCGTCGACGCTGTCGCTCCCCGTCCCGCCTGGCTTCACGATCAGCACCGAGGCCTGCGCTGCGGCCCTGCGGGGGGCCCGCCCACCCGGCCTCGACGACGAGGTCGACGCAGCCGTGGCCAGGCTGGAGGCGAAGGTCGGGCGCCGGCTCGGCGACCCCGGCGACCCCCTGCTGGTGAGCGTGCGCTCCGGCGCCCCGGTCTCGATGCCGGGGATGATGGACACGGTCCTCGACCTGGGGCTGCACGACGCATCGGTCGAGGGCCTGGCGGCGCAGACCGACGAGCGCTTCGCCCTCGACTCCTACCGCCGGTTCATCTCCATGTACGCGTCGATCGTCGCCGAGCTCGACCCGGCCCCGTTCGCCAGCCTGGTGGACGAGGCGCGCGAGGCGGACGGCGCAGCCACCGACGCCCAGATCACCGTGCCGTCGCTCCGCGAGCTCGTCCGGCGCTTCCTCGCGCTGGTCCGCGAGGGCACGGGCCAGCCCTTCCCCCAGGATCCCCGCACGCAGCTCGCCGGCGCCGTCGACGCGGTGTTCCGCTCGTGGGCCGGGGATCGCGCCGTCGCCTACCGGCGCAGGGAGGGCATCGCTGACGACCTGGGCACCGCCGTCAACGTCCAGGCCATGGTCTTCGGCAACCGGGACGACCGCTCGGGCACGGGCGTCGGCTTCACCCGCGACCCGGGCACCGGTGAGGCCCGCCCGTACGGCGACCTGCTCGTCAACGCCCAGGGTGAGGACGTCGTGGCCGGCATCCGCGCCACCGAGCCCCTGGACGCCATGGCGACGCACTTCCCTGCGGCCCACGCCGAGCTCCTCGCCGCCTTCGACCGCCTCGAGCGCCACTTCCGTGACATGTGCGACGTGGAGTTCACCATCGAGCAGGAGCGCCTGTGGCTGCTGCAGACCCGGGTGGGCAAGCGCGGCGGGGCCGCAGCCGTGCGGATGGCGGTGGAGATGGTGGCCGACACCCGGATCGCCCTCACCCACGAGGAGGCGGTGCGGCGCGTCACCGCCGACCAGCTCGACCAGGTCCTGCACCCCCAGCTCGAGGCCCACGATGCCAAGCGGCTGCTGACCACCGGGCTCGGGGCCAGCCCCGGTGCGGCGGTCGGGCGGGTCTGCCTCACCTCCGACGACGCCGCCGAGGCTGTCGACCGGGGGGAGGACGTCATCCTCGTGCGGGTCGAGACCTCGCCCGAGGACGTCCACGGGATGATGGTGTCGGAGGGCATCCTCACGTCGCGGGGCGGCCTGGTCAGCCACGCGGCCGTGGTGGCCAGGGGGTGGGGCAAGCCGGCCGTGGTCGGGGCGGAGGCCCTCGACATCGGGCCGCACGGCTTCCGGGTGGGTGACGTCGAGGTGGCCGAGGGCGACGTGATCTCGATCGACGGCACGACTGGCGAGGTCCTGCGGGGGGAGCTGGGCCTCACCGCTGCCGAGCCCCCTCCCGAGCTCGAGACCCTGCTGGGTTGGGCGGACGAGATCCGCGCCGGGCACCTCGGTGTGCGGGCCAACGCCGACACCGCAGAGGACGCGCAGGTCGCCCGGGCGTTCGGCGCCGAGGGGATCGGCCTGTGCCGCACCGAGCACATGTTCCTCGCCGAGGACCGGCTCCCGGTCGTGCGGGCGATGATCCTGGCGGGCGGACCCGACGAGGAGCACGCCGCCCTGGAGCGGCTCGGGGTGGTCCAGGAGGCGGACTTCCTCACGATCCTCCAGGCGATGGACGGCCTGCCCGTGACCGTCCGTCTCCTCGACCCGCCCCTGCACGAGTTCCTCCCTCCCACCCACGACCTCGAGGTGCGCGAGGCGACGACCGGCCTCGACGAGGAGGAGCAGCGCCTGCTGGAGGCGGCTCGCTCCTGGGCGGAGACGAACCCGATGATCGGGACCCGGGGTGTGCGCCTCGCCGTCTTGAAGCCCGGCCTGTACGGCATGCAGGTGCGGGCCCTGCTCGCCGCGGTCCACCGCCACCTGGAGGCCGGCGGTGACCCCCACGTCGAGATCATGGTCCCCCTCACCGTCACCGCCGCCGAGCTGGCCCTGGCCCGGTCGTGGGTCGAGGAGGAGGTGGCGGCCAGCGGGCTCAGCGCCGTCGGCAGGGGCGCCGTCACGATCGGGACGATGATCGAGACGCCGCGCGCCGCGCTCCTCGCCGGCGAGCTCGCCACCTCGGCCGACTTCTTCTCCTTCGGCACGAACGACCTGACCCAGCTGACGTTCGGGTTCAGCCGGGACGACGTCGAGGGGCGCCTCATGAACGCCTACCTGGACCAGGGGCTGCTGCCCGCCAACCCGTTCGAGACGCTCGACGTCGACGGCGTCGGTGCACTGGTCGGCTCGGCCACCGACGCCGGACGCCGGGCGAGGCCGGGGCTGAAGGTCGGCGTGTGCGGCGAGCACGGCGGGGACCCGGCCTCGATCGCCGCCTTCGTGGCGGCCGGCCTCGACTACGTGTCGTGCTCGCCGTACCGGGTGCCGATCGCCCGCCTCGCGGCCGCGCACGCCGTGCTCGACGCACGGGCGGCCGCCGGCTGATCTCGGTCGTGTCCGAGGGCGCCGCAGTACCGTTCGCAGCGCATGGGCATCGCCGACGACGACATCGAGCGGGTCCGGGCGTCGACCAGCCTGCTGGCCGTGGTCAGCGACCACGTGGCCCTCCGGCGCTCGGGCACCCGGTGGGTCGGCCTGTGCCCGTTCCACAACGAGCGGTCGGGCTCGTTCTCGGTGAACGACGAGCTCGGCTTCTACTACTGCTTCGGGTGCCAGGCGAAGGGTGACGCCATCACCTTCGTGCGGGAGGTGCTCCACCTCGACTTCGTCGGCGCCGTCGAGCACCTGGCAGGCCGCGCCGGCGTCACCCTCCGCTACGACGACGCCCGCGAGAGCGGCGAGCGCCAGCGCCGGCGGGTCCTGGTCGAGGCGATGGCCGCTGCCGCCGCGTGGTACCACCAGCGGCTCCTCACCGCCCCCGACGCCAGCTCCGCCCGCGGCTACCTCCGCTCTCGGGGCTACGACGGCGACGTCGTGCGCAAGTACCAGATCGGGTGGGCGCCCGACGGGTGGGACGTGCTGTGCTCGTCCCTCGGCGTGCCCGGCGACGTCCTCGCCGACACCGGCCTCGGCTTCACGAACAAGGCGGGCCGGCTGCAGGACAGCTTCCGGGCCCGGGTCATGTTCCCCATCTACGACGCCAGGGGCGATGCGGTCGCCTTCGGCGGCCGGGTCCTGCCGGGCGGGGAGGGGCCCAAGTACAAGAACTCGGCGGCCAGCAAGATCTACGACAAGTCGGAGGTGCTCTACGGGCTCAACTGGGCCAAGGGCGACATCGTGAAGGACGGCGTGGCCGTGGTGTGCGAGGGCTACACCGACGTGATCGGCCTCGCCACCGCCGGGGTGGGCAAGGGCGTGGCCACGTGCGGCACCGCCCTCACCGAGCGCCACGTGGTGGCCCTGCGCCGCTTCAGCCCGAGGATCGTGTTCGCCTACGACGCCGACGCGGCGGGCCAGGGGGCGGCCGAGCGGGTCTACGAGTGGGAGCAGCGCCACGACCTGGCCGTGCTCGTGGCCGCGCTCCCCGCCGGCTCCGATCCGGGTGAGCTGGCCAGGACCGACCCGGAGGCGCTCCGGCGGGCGGTCGAAGAGGCCAGGCCCTTCCTCGCCTTCCGCCTCGACCGCCTCCTCGCGAGCTCGGACCTGGCGACGGTCGAGGGACGGGCACGGGCCGCGGTCCTCGGCGTCGAGATGGTCCGCGAGCACCCGAGCTCGCTGGTGCGCGACCAGTACGTCATGGAGCTGGCCGACCGGTGCCGGGTCGACCCCGACCGCCTGCGCCAGGCGCTCGCCGGCCCGGCCCCCGCACGGGGGGCGGCCCCACCGGCCGCCCGGCCCGCCCGGGTCGGGCGGCCTGCCCGTAGCGAGACGCCGGCGCTGCTCGCCCTCCGCCTGGCGGTGCACGAGCCGGCGCTGGTGGTGGGCCTGCTCCACGAGGTGCTCTTCGTCGACCCTGTCCAGCTGGGGGCGTACCGAGCCCTGGCGGGCGCCGCCACGCTCCACGAGGCGGTGGCGGCGGCGGAGCCGGAGGCGGCCGAGCTCCTCCAGCGGCTCGCCGTCGAGGAGGTCGTGGCCGACGCCGAGGACGTCCTGGCCCGGCTCGTCGCCGAGGTGGCGCGGGCCGCCCACGACCGGCTGCAGGCCGAGCTCCGGGTGGCGTGGAGCGACGAGGGGGCGACGTCGGCGAAGGAGCTCCTGCGCCACCTCGGCGACCTCGGCCCCGACGTCGATCCCGATCTCCGGCGGGACGCCATGGAGCAGTTGGTAGCGTTCCTGGCGGAGCGGGCGGAGGAGGGACCGTGAGCCAGCCCCCGGACGTCGACGCCGACCGTGCCCCTGGCGGGGGGTCCCCGACGGTCGACGGGGCAGCGGTGGTCGAGCTCGGCAAGCTGATCGCCATGGGCAAGGACGGCGGCTCGGTCACCGTCGACGAGGTGCTCGTGTCGCTCGGCTCGCCGGAGCCGACGCCCGAGTTCATCGCCGCCATCACCGAGCTGCTCGGCGCCCAGGGCATCGCCGTCGACCCCGAGGAGCCGGCGCTCGCGGTCGCAGCGGAGCGGCGGGCAGCACCCGCGGTGCCTGCCGGTGCGGCAGCGGAGCCCTTCCGTCGGGACGTCAGGGTGCTCTCCGGGTCATCCGCCGGTCCCGCCTTCGCCACCGGCGCCAGCGCCGACCCCGTGCGCACGTACCTGAAGGAGATCGGGCGGGTCAAGCTCCTGACCGCTGCGGACGAGGTGGCGCTGGCCACCCGCATCGGTGCCGGTCTCGTGGCCCGCGCCACCCTCGCCGAGGTCGCCGACCGGGAGGGGCCGGGGGACGCGGCCGACGTCAAGGGCCTCCGAGCGCTCGTGGCCGACGGCGAGGAGGCGCAGCGGGCCCTCATCCAGGCCAACCTCCGCCTCGTCGTGTCCATCGCCAAGCGCTACGTCGGCCGGGGGATGCTGTTCCTCGACCTCATCCAGGAGGGGAACCTCGGCCTCATGCGGGCGGTCGAGAAGTTCGACCACACGAAGGGCTTCAAGTTCTCGACCTACGCGACGTGGTGGATCCGCCAGGCCATCACCCGGGCCATCGCCGACCAGGCCAGGACGATCCGCATCCCGGTCCACATGGTCGAGACGATCAACAAGGTGATCCGGGTGCAGCGGGAGATGCTCCAGCAGCTCGAGCGGGAGCCGACCACCGAGGAGCTGGCGGCCAAGGTCGGCCTCAGCCCGAGCCGCATCCGGGAGATCGAGTGCATCTCGCTCGACCTGCTGTCGCTCGACTCCCCGGTGGGGGAGGAGGACGACTCCAACCTGAGCGACTTCATCCAGGACATGCAGGCGGACTCGCCCGCCGACGCGGCCACCCGCAAGCTGCTCAACGAGGCCGTGCTGGAGGCGCTCGAGGAGCTGAACGACCGGGAGCGCCAGGTCGTGCGGCTCCGCTTCGGGCTCGAGGACGGCCAGGCCCGCACCCTGGAGGAGGTCGGTCGGGAGTTCGGCGTCACCAGGGAGCGGATCCGCCAGATCGAGTCGAAGACGTTGGCGAAGCTCCGCCACCCGCTCCGCAGCCAGAAGCTCCGCGACTACCTCGACGGGGAGTAGTCCACCCTTCCGGGGCGCTACCCCTCGCCACCGGGGATCAGTGGCTCCACCGTCGCCCCGTTGCCGTTGGTGCTGACCACCACCGCCGGCGTGGGCGCCGACGCCGGCTCGGGGACCCCGGCGCCCTTGTCGCCGACCAGGTCGCGGGCACGCTCGACACCGAGCTCGACCGCCGCCTTGGCCTTCTCCGTCGCCGTGCCGTACGCCTCGCTGCGCTTGACCGTGGCCACGAGGCGGTTGATGTCGTCGTAGCGCTCGTGGCCCGCCTTGGCCCCGAGGTAGTACCCCGCACCGAAGCCGACGACGAGTCCCAGTCTCATGCGCATGGGCTCTTCCTAGCCGAGGTGGCACGGCCGCAACCGGCCTGTCGTGGGGCGGGTGGGGATCGAACCCACGCATGACCGATTATGAGTCGGCTGCTCTGACCACTGAGCTACCGCCCCGACGTGGTGCCGCCCCACGCACCGGCACGAACCGAGGGGACGTGCGCTCCGGGGGTGGGACTCGAACCCACAGCCTTGGCATTAACAGTGCCCTGCTCCGCCAATTGAGCTACCCCGGAAGGTGCGGCGGGCTCACGCTAGCAGTGCGTCCATGAGCCCCATGACGGCTCGGTGGGTCCGCGTGCAGGAGTAGCGGATGGTCGCGCAGCCGTGCTCGTGCTTGTTGTGGCGCAGGCTGGCATCGGCGACGGCGCGGTGCGGCTGGCGGAACTGCGTGGAGGGGATGCCCGTCAGCGTCGACCAGAAGGTCGTCGCTGCGGCGAGGTCGAGACCCTCGTGGAGGTAGAGCCGGACCCGCAGGCGCGCCTCGTCCACGGTGAAGCACGACCTGAGCCACGCCAGGTGCAGGGTGATGATGCGCGGGTCGCTGTTGACCATGATCACAGCACCCGGCCTCTTCGCCCCCTCGCCTGCGTAGAGGGCGGTGCCTGCGACGAGGAGGTCCCGATGGGTGAGGCGGCCGATGCGGGCTGCGCCCTCGGCGGCGGTCGCCTCGATCTCGGCCGCCTTCGCCTGCTCGAGCCGGTTCGGACCGCGCTTCACCGGGAGCCTCCTGGCAGGGTCGGCGACGAACGGCACGTCACGGGTCCAGAGCGAGACCGAGCTGCGCGACACGCCGAGGGCGGCGGCGATCTCGGGCATCGTCAGGCCGGCGGCCCGCAGCCGGCGCGCCTCCTCCTGCTCGACCAGCTTGCCCCGGTAGCCCACCGTCCGATGGTGGCGCCGGGCTGTGACAGCGGGCCGCTAGTCCTCACCCAGCCAGGCCGGCGCCCGCTCGAGCAGGAAGCGGCTGACCGCGAGGCAGCGTTCGAGGGTGTCGCACAGGAGCTCCTCGCCCTGGAACACCTGCGACAGCGAGACCTGGAGCCGGGCGACGATGCTGAGGGAGCGCTCCGCCGCGTCGGTGACCGCGGCGAAGGAGTCGATCGCCGACACCTCGAGCGGCAGGTCGGGCCCGCCGACACCTGCGAGCTCGGTGGCGAGCAGCAGCAGGTCCGGGCCGTCGGGCAGCGGCGGCAGGGTCCAGGTGAAGCTGAGCGGGAAGTGGAAGTCGTCGACCGGCTCGTCCTCCTCCTCGAGCGCGGCCACCGCGTCCTCGAAGGCGAGCAGCACCCGGGGGTCGACCTCGAGGGACAGGTGGAGGTCGACGGCGCCGCCGCACCCCTCCTCGGGGTGGAGGTCGACCTCCCAGGCCTGCCTGAGCGAGTAGGTCTCGACGAAGTGGCGCTCGTCGTGGACGTGGAAGGCGTGGTCCATCGCGTGCTCCTTGAGCTCTGCGACGTATCCGGCGACATCGATGGCGGCCACGCGGGCGAGGGTAGTCGGGGCCTCGGAGACCCAGACGGGACGGATACGGTGCCGCAGTGGACGACGCCGGCCTGCTCCAGGCCCTCGCCGCCGCCGCCGATGCGGTCGCTTCCACCCTCGCCCAGGTCGTCGACAAGCAGGCGCTGGCGGCCGAGCCCAGCCAGGTGCTGACCACGCAGTACGCCATCGACGTGGCCGCCGACGCCGCTGCCGTGGCGGTCCTGGTCGGTGCCGGCCTCGGCGTGCTGAGCGAGGAGTCGGGCCGCCACCCCGGTGCGCTCGACGTGGTCGTGGTGCTCGACCCGGTGGACGGCTCCACCAACGCCAGCCGCGGCATCCCCTGGTACGCCACCAGCCTGGCGGCGGTCGACGGCGAGGGGCTGCGGGCGGCACTCGTCGTCAACCAGGCGTCGGGGGAGCGCTTCGACGCGACGCGCGGCGGCGGTGCCCGCCTCGACGGGCGGCCGATCACCGCCTCGGGCACGGAGGTGCTCGGCGACGCGCTGGTCGCCCTGTCGGGCCACCCCGGGCGCCACCGGGGCCGCCCGCTCGGCTGGGCCCAGCACCGGGTCCTCGGGGCCGCCGCCCTCGACCTGTGCGCCGTCGCCTGCGGTCGCCTCGACGCCTTCGTCGACACCCACGAGTCGGGTGGGCTCGGCCCCTGGGACCACCTCGGGGGCCTCCTCATCTGCCAGGAGGCGGGGGCGGTGGGTGCCGACGCCCTCGGACGGGAGCTGGTGACGCTCGGCCCCGGCGACCGCCGGGCCCCCGTCGTCGCCGCCACCGAGCCGCTCCTCGAGGCCCTCCTCGGCGCGCTCGCCTCCTGAGCGCGCTGCGGTCCCGCTGCCCGAGGCAGGAGCGGGCATAAGGTCCCCGGGTGCCCCCCGGCCTCCACGTGCTGCTCCTGCGGCTCTTCGGCCGGCTGCCCGTGCGCGTCCGGCGGTCGGTGATCCGCCTCATCACCCCGTCGTTCACCGTCGGCGCCAACTGCGTCATCGAGCGCGACGACGGCGCCATCCTGCTCGTCCGCCAGGTCTACCGGAAGCGCTGGGGCCTGCCCGGCGGCCTGCTCGAGCGGCGGGAGGACCCGGCCACCGCCGTGGTTCGTGAGGTGCAGGAGGAGGTCGGGCTGGCCGTGGACGTCGTCGGTGAGCCGGCGGTGGTGGTCGACCCCGACGCCAGGCGGGTCGACATCGTCTTCCGGGCCAGGCCCGCCGAGGCGATGCGCGAGCTCAGCCCCGTCTCGCCGGAGATCGTCGAGCTCAGGTGGCACCAGCCGAACGAGCTCCCCGAGCTCCAGGAGGAGGCGGCCGAGGCGTTGATCACCCTCGCCCGCTCGGCCACCGGCGACCTGGCCGGCCGGCTCCGGCTCCTCGGAGGTGCGGGCGGGCACCCGTCCGGCTGAGCCTCGGCGGAGCCCGGTGGCCGGCCGGTCCCGCCGGTCGACGGGGGCGGCGTCCTAGGCTGCGGCCCTTGTCGACCAACGCCCCCGCCCCCGACCCGACCACCTGGACCATCGACCCGGGAGGCCCCCTCCACGGCGACGTCGAGGTCCGCGGCTCCAAGAACGCGGTCACCAAGCACATGGTCGGAGCCGTCCTCGGCCAGGAGCCGAGCACCGTGTTGAACTGCCCCGAGATCGGCGAGGTCGAGACGGTCTCGAGGATCCTCCGGGCGCTCGGCTGCGAGGTCGAGGCCCAGGGCGACCGGGTCACGGTCGACCCCGGGGGCCTGTCCACGAACCGGGTGCCGCTCTCCTACGGGGGGTTGAACCGGATCCCGATCCTCCTCGTGGGCCCCCTCCTCCACCGGACCGGGGAGGCGTTCGTGCCCCTGGTCGGGGGCGACCGGATCGGGGCACGCCCCGTCGACTTCCACGTGCAGGCGCTGGAGGCGATGGGTGCGGAGGTGACCCACACCCCTGACGGCCTCGAGGCCAAGGCGTCCCGGCTGCACGGCGCCCGCATCACCCTCCCGTACCCGAGCGTCGGCGCCACCGAGACCGTCCTGCTCAGCGCGGTCCTGGCCGAGGGCCGCACCGTGCTCGACAACTCTGCGACCGAGCCGGAGGTGATCGAGCTCGCGCTGTTCCTCCAGCGCATGGGCGCCCGACTCGAGCTCCGGCCCGACCGCCGCTTCGTGATCGAGGGGGTCGACTCGCTCACCGGGGCCACCCACTCCCTCGCGGGTGACCGGATGGAGGCGTTCAGCTACCTGGCGGCCGGCCTGGCCACGGGCGGCCGGGTGGCGGTGCACGGGTGCGCACAGGGCAGGCTCGTCACCGCCATCTCGACGCTGCACCGCATGGGCGTCCGCTTCGAGATCACCGACGACTACGTGGCTGCCGAGGCCGACGGCCCGTTGCTCCCGTCGGTGGTCCAGACCGACACCCACCCCGGGTTCATGACCGACTGGCAGTCGCCCCTCGTGGTGCTCTTCACCCAGTGCGAAGGCATGTCGGTGCTGCACGAGACCGTCTACGAGGGCCGCTTCCCCTACGTCCGGGCGCTCAAGGAGATGGGCGCGGAGATCGCCCTCTACGACTCCTGCCTCGGCGGTCGCACCTGCCGGTTCAACGAGTCGACGGCGATGCACTCGGCGGTGGTGCGGGGCGTGTCCCCGCTGCAGGGCGCGGAGATCACCGTGCCCGACATCCGTGGCGGCTTCGCCTACGTGATCGCCGCTGCCGCCGCCCAGGGGACCACGGTGCTCCACGACGTGCACCACCTCGAGCGGGGGTACCACCGGCCGCTCGAGGCCTTCGCCGACATCGGCCTCGGCATCACCCGCTCGACCGGCTGAGACGAGGCTGCCTCAGAGGGCGGCGGCGAGGTGTCGCAGGGCCGGAGGGGCGCACGGGTGGCGCAGCTTGGTCAGCGCCTTCGCCTCGATCTGGCGGATCCGCTCCCTGGTGAGGTCGAAGTCACGGCCGACGTCCTCCAGCGTGCGGGGCACGCCGCCGTCGAGGCCGAAGCGGGCCACGAGCACGGCCTGCTCCCGGTCCGTCAGGCAGTGGAGCACGACGGCGAGGGCGCGGCGACCGGAGCCGGCGGCAGCGGCGTCGAAGGGCGACTCGGCCCCGTCGTCGGCGACGACGTCCTCGAGCGAGCCACCGTCCTCGCCGAGCGGCGTGCTCAGGGAGCGGAGCTCGATCGTGGCCGCCCGCAGCTCGTCCAGGCGGCCTCTCGTGATCCGAGCGGCAGCCGCCAGCTCGTCGTCGTCGGGCTCGCGCCCGAGGGACGAGGTGGCCGCCGCCTGCGCCCTGCGCAGCGAGGCGATCGCCTCGACGACGTGGGCCGGCACCCGGATCGTCCGGCCCTTGTCGGCCATGGCCCGGCCCAGGGCCTGGCGGATCCACCACGTGGCGTAGGTGGAGAACTTGAACCCGCGCTCGGGATCGAACTTGTCGACCGCGCGCATGAGGCCGAGGTTCCCCTCCTGGATGAGGTCCGAGAGGGGCAGGGACCCGTGCCGGTGGTGCTTGGCGATGGAGACGACGAGGCGCAGGTTGGCGGCGATGAAGCCGGCCCGGGCCTCGTCGGCGTCGACGACCACCGCCTCGAGGGCCCGCCGCTCGGCGGCGGTGGTGGGCGCCCCGGCGGCGAGCTGGGCGGCGGCCACCCGACCGGCGACGACGCGACGACCGAGGCGGACCTCGTCGGCCGCGGTGAGCAGGCGATGGCCGCCCACCTCGACGAGGTAGCGCCTGACCCCGTCTTCGCCGCCTGCGTCGACGGCCCGTCCGCTGCCCGTCATCTGCACCTCTCCGTGGTGTCCCCGCGGCCGTCGAGCGGTTGAGCGCAACGTAGTGCCGGACCTCGGACCAGCCGGGGATCACGGGAGCGCGGCCCGCGCCGTGCTCCGCACACGGGTCAAGGCGGCGCCAGGGGTGGTCGATGCACTGGCGTGCGATGGCGTGACGGACCCGGAGGTGAGCCGGGCCGTCGCTGGTGGCACGACCTCGTGCCCGTCGGGGTCCTGTGGGCCGTGGTGCTGGTCGCCGCCGCCCGGTCCGACGCAGCCTCGCCGGCGGTGCGGCTCCTGGTCGCCGTCTCCGCCACCTTGCTGCTGGCGTTGGCGCTCACCGGTCGCCACATCCGGCACCTCACCGCCCGGCTGCGGGATGCGGACGCCCGTGAGGTGGCGCTCGTCCACCAGGCGGGCCACGACCCGCTCACGGGCCTGACGAACCGGGCCCTGCTGTTCGAGCGCCTCCGGCTCGAGCTGCGGCGGCTCGGGCGCAGCGGCGGGAGCGTCCTCGTCGCCTACCTCGACGTCAACGACCTCAAGGTCGTGAACGACTCCTTCGGCCACGGCGCCGGGGACCGGATGCTGCAGACCTCGGCGGCGCGCCTGACCGCAGCGGTGCGGGACGTCGACACCGTCGCCCGGATCGGTGGCGACGAGTTCGTCGTCGTCAGCGCGGTGGACGGCCCGGAGGCGGCCGATCGGTTGATCGAGCGGCTGCGCGCGGCCGCAGCCCAGTCGTTGCACCCGGTGAACGCCGTCGGCCTGAGCCTCGGCTGGGTCGTCACCCGCCGGCCCGACGACGAGCCCGGTGCCCTCCTGGCGCAGGCCGACGTGGCCATGTACCGGGTCAAGCGGGCGGGGCGGGCGGAGCGGGGCAGCGTCCGCCTGCAGGGTGGAGGAGACCGTGACCCCTGTGGCTGCCCGGGTGGCTACGGCTTCCACCTCATCGGCTGCCCCCTGGCGGGGAGCGACGCCCCTGCCGACCTCGTGAGCTTCACCGACACAGCCGGCGACGGCAGGGGGCTCGACGGGGGCGACCGCCCGCCGCAGCCCGGGGATCCGACGGCCGCCCCGGGTTGACGGTCATCGGGCGAGCCGCCGTCGGGAGCGTGCGCTGTGCGCCGCCAGCTGCGCCGCCTGTTCGTCCGCCTGGTCGGGGTCGAGCCGGCTTCCCTCGTCCGACGGGGGTGCTCTGCGCTACGGGCCGGTGACGGTGACCGGTGTGCGGCGTGGCTCGATCGCCTCGTGGTGGAAGCGCACGACGGCCTCGTAGCTCCCAGGCTCCAGGGGCGCGCCGCCGCCTCTCGCCACGAACGTCCCGAGAGGACGTCTGTCGGCGTAGCCGGGGGGCATGGCCCGGCCGTCCGACTCGCACTCGACCTCGACGCCGCCGCCGCCGGAGAGCCGATCGTCGGGCTGGAGGGCGGGGACGAGGCCGAAGTCGTAGCCGAGCAGTCTGCAGGACGGGTCGACGATCGTGCGCTCGGTGCGGTTCTCGACGACGAGGAAGCCGTTCGTCGGCTCGCCCGGGCCGAGGGTGCTGTCGTCCAGCTCGAGGCGCAGGTCGAGGTCGCCCAGGGGGCCGGTCGCCTCGACGGGCTCGAGCACCTCGGTCGTCGTCGGCTGCTGCGGGGCTGCGCTGGTCTCCGGTGCCGCCGGTGACGACGGCTCGGGGGGGACGGTGGTGGTCACCTCGGGCGCGGTCGCCGGCGGCGAGGGGATCGGCTGGGCCGCAGGGTCGAAGCCGAGGGGCACCACCGTCAGGCGCCCTGCGTACTCGGTCGAGGTGAGGACGCATCCCGGCGGGGCGACGCAGTCGACCTGCCCGTCGCCCGCCCCCAGGAAGCGGACGACCCGGAGCGTCACCGCCAGCTGGCCGCCGACGGCGGGACCGTCGAGCTGGGCGGCGAGCGGCACGCAGGCGGTGTCGGCCTCGCGTCCGGTCGGGCACTGGCGGAGCTGGCCATCGGAGGCAGCCCGCAACCCGGTGCCCCTGACGGAGATCACCTGCCCGTCGGCCAGCCCGTGGGACGGTGTGACCGCCAGCTGCGGCGCCGGCGGGTCCGCTGCGCCTGCGAAGCTGATGAAGGAGCCGCCCGACTCGTCGTAGTCGCCGATGTTCCCCACCGCCAGGAGGCAGCGGTCGGTCGTCTCGGCGCAGTCGACCCTGCCCTCGGCCGGCGTCGTGATGAAGCGCCGCAGCGCGTACTCGTCGGAGAAGGTCCCCTCCGAGCTCGCAGGGAAGTTGTCGAAGTGGGCGAGCTCGCAGAAGGCGACGCCGCCGCCCCCCGCGGCTCCCGCCGAGCACAGCACCGCACCGAGGGTGGCTCGGGGGGTGAAGCCCGAGCCGGAGATCCCGACCACCTGACCGTCGGAGAGCTGCGTCGACGGTTCGACCACGACCGGCAGCAAGCGCGATGCCATCCCGTCCGTCGGCGCCGCCAGCGCCACCGGGCGGGAGGGGGCACCGGGTTGCGGTTCGACGTCCTCGTCGGTGGTCACCGTGGGGCCGTCCGACCAGATGGCCATGAAGGCGACGATCATCACGGCGACGCAGACCGCAGCGGCGGACCCGGTCAACCGGCGGCGCGACGCCCTCATGGTCGGAGGGTAGCCCTCGGGCGGGACCCCAGCAGGGGGGGTCAGCCGGCGCCGGCGGCGTCGCCGGCCGGGCGCGGCGTGGCGGCGCCCCCGTCGTTCCGCTGCGGCTGAGGCAGGCCCATGGGGTTCGGGAAGAGGATCTCACCGGCGGACACGACCGTGTCGGCGGCCCGGCCGAGGAGCGCGACCAGCTCGACCAGTCGCTCGTCCCCGAGCGCCGCATAGGGGGGCGTGGCGAGCTCGTCGGTGCGCGCCTCGACCTCGTGATGCAGCCGGTGGCCCGCTTCCGTCGCCGCGCCGTCGTCCCTGAGGAGCCCCCGTGCAGCGAGGCCCTCGACCGCCGAGGACCACTCCTCGGACGACCATCCCCGGCTCTGCTGGAACAGCTCGGGGGTCACGCCCTCGCAGGCCGTGAACAGGGCGTGCGCCTCGCAACCGCCGAGGTCGGCCCCGACGAGGAGGGCGACGTGGCCGTCGCCGCGGTGCTCCCGGAGGGTCGTGGCGGCCTGCCACAGCATGGCCACGGGATCGTCGAGGCGGGGGACCTGCCGGTTGGCGGCGAACAGCGGCCGGCCTGCGCCCGACGCGTGGTCGACGGCGCGCTCGAGGTCGGGCAGGGCCGCCGCTGCCAGGGACAGGGCCGCTCCCTCGCCGAGGAGGCGTCGCAGGGCGGCAGCTGCCGCCTCGGCCCGCACGGCGACGAGCAGCGACGGGTCGGTGACGGTCCACGCACCGGGGATGGCGCGACGGACGCGACCGGGGTGGAAGTTGAAGAAGGTGGCCTCGACCACGGCGGCCGGCACCGGGCCCATCGGCGCGGCGCGGCAGGCGAAGTAGCCCATCCAGAACCCCTGCAGGCCGAGGCGGGAGGGGGCGTCCCGGCACTCCGGCGCGAAGTACGTGACGGCGTTGAGCGACTCGATCCTGTGCCAGATGGTCCGTGCGAGGGCCGGCTCCACCGTCCGATCATGGCCGATCGCCGACGCCGGGCCCGAGCCGTGCGGTCGCACCGGCGCACTGCCACCGAACCCACCGAGGGCGGCCTGCGCCACGTGGTCAAGGGTCCGGCGCCCGGCACTGCGGGCGGGCGGCGAGCATGATCGACCACGCGGAGGCCGGGACGACGTAGCGTTGCAACGGTGCCGGCGCCCTCCGTGAAGCGTTCGGACGCGGTGCTGCGGCCCGACAGCGCGCGCGTGGTCGGTCGCCCCCACGTGCCCGGTGACGACCCGTCGGCCGAGGGGGTCCCACGCCTGACCCTCGTCGTCGAGCGCATCCTCGCCCTCTCCGACGACGAGGTGCGCCGCGAGCTCGAGGACGTGCACCGCCGCTTCGCCGCCCGCCACCGCGACCTCGACACGATGCTCCTGCGCAACGCGACCAGGGTCGACCACCTCCTCGACGGGGCGGATGACGACTGCCGCCGCCTCGTCGGTGCCTACCTGACCCAGGAGCACGCCTACCAGTCGGCCGCCGTGACGAACCCGTCCATGGTGGCGGCGCCCGACCAGTCGGGCGTGGCCCCCGGCGACAAGCGGTTCGTGCTCAGCCTCCGGATGATCGGGGAGGGCCACATCTCCTCGATGGGGTTCCGGACCGGGATCGTCACCGCCGCCGGCGAGGTGGTCCTCGACGAGGCGGCCACGCTGACCGAGACGGGGGAGCGAGGCGTGCCCGTCTACGAGCGTCGCCACTTCGCCACCAAGCTCCGGGAGCTCGGCGCCGACGTCTCGCTGACCGCCAGGGTGCTCGACCAGCTCGGCCGCCACTTCGGCCCGACGGAGCTCGAGGACGCCATCTCGGTGCTCGACGCCGAGCCGAGAGCCGTCACCCACGAGAGCACGAAGCTGATGCGCTGGCTGGCTGCGTCCAACTACCTCCTCAGGTTCGAGGCCGCCACCTCCTCGCTGCAGGAGCGCCTCGTCTGGCCGGAGGGGCCCTTCGAGAGCAAGGGGCTGGAGGACGCCCGCTTCGTCGAGTTCACCGAGGTGGACGGCTCCACCACCTACTACGGCACGTACACGGCCTACGACGGCTTCGAGATCCTGCCGCAGCTCATCGAGACGAACGACTTCTGCACGTTCGAGATGTCGACCCTGAGCGGGGCCAGCGCGCAGAACAAGGGCATGGCCCTGTTCCCCCGGCTCGTCGACGAGACCTACATGTCGTTGTCCCGGCCGGATCGGGAGAACCTCCACCTCCTGCGCTCGTCGGACCCGCGGGCCTGGCACCACCCCTCGGTCCCCCTGCGGATGCCGAAGCGGGCGTGGGAGATCATCCAGATGGGCAACTGCGGGTCCCCCATCGAGACCGAGGCGGGCTGGCTCGTGCTCACCCACGGCGTCGGGCCGCTGCGCACCTACCGGATCGGCGCCATCCTGCTCGACCTCGCCCAGCCGAGCCGGATCATCGGCGACCTCCCCGAGCCGCTGCTCGAGGCCTCGGAGGAGGAGCGGAACGGCTATGTGCCCAACGTCGTCTACTCCTGTGGCGGCATGGTCCACGACGACCACCTGGTGGTGCCCTACGGGGTCGCCGACCAGCGCACCAGCTTCGCCGTGTACTCGGTGAGCGAGCTGCTCGAGGCGCTCCTCGCCTCGCCTCCTCCGTCGCCCCGGGGCGGGTTCCCCGAGCGGCGGGCTCAGCCGCAGACCCCCTCGTAGACCTCGAGGTACCCGTCCACCATCCGGTCGACGCTGAAGCGCTCCTCCACGTGCTCCCGGCAGGCGGCCCGGTCGAGCTCGCCGAGGCGGCTCACGGCGGCGACGGCGGCGTCCACGTCGGCGACGAGGTGGCCCGTCCGCCCGTCGGCCACGACCTCCGGCACGGCCCCGAGCGGGGTGGCGATCACAGGGGTGCCGCAGGCCATCGCCTCGACCATCGACAGCCCGAACGGCTCGGCGAAGCTCACGAGGTGCAGCAGGGCGTCGGCCGCCCCGAGCACCCGGTCCCGCTCCTCGGGCCCGATCGAGCCGAGGTAGCGGACCCGTTCGCCGTCGACGTGGGGCAGGACCTCGGAGGCGAAGTAGTCCTCGTCCTGGACGATGCCCGCCAGCACGAGCGGGCGCCCCGTCCGCCGTGCCACCTCGATCGCCTCGGCCGTCCCCTTGTGGGGGTGGATCCGGCCGAGGAACACGAGGGTGCCGTCGGCGCTGCCGGCCCCGACGGGGACCTCCGCCACGGGGATCCCGTGGTGCACGGTGGCGGCGTACGTGAGGTCGGGGTGCCGGTCGGCCTCGCTGATGGCCACGTACGCCACCCGGTCGTCGTACTGGCGGTAGACGGGGACGATGCGCTCCGACGAGAGCCCGTGGATCGTCGTGACGACGGGGACGGGGACGAGGCGGCTGTAGGTGAGCGGCAGGAAGTCGAAGTGGTTGTGGACCACGTCGAAGTCACCCGCCCGCTCGAAGGCCGAGGCGACGTGCAGGCACTCGGCCACCTTGGCGTCGACGGTCGCGTCCTCGGCGTACGGCGTGGGGCAGGTGGCGACCAGGCGGGCGGAGGTGACCGAGTCGGCGGTGGCGAACAGCGTCACGTCGACGCCCCGGGCGACCAGGCCCTCCGTGAGGCGGGAGACCACGAGCTCCCAGGGCCCGTAGTGGCGGGGCGGCACCCGCCAGGCCACCGGGGCGAGCATCCCGACCCGCACCTGCGTCAGGTCGCCGTCGTGGCCGCAGGCGGGGCCGCCGCGCCGTCCACGGCCAGGGGCGCGGGCAGGGCGAGGAGGCCGAGGAGGGCGCAGGCGACGGACTCGCCGCCGGCGTTGCCGCTGGCTCCGTGGCGGTCGAGCCCGTCGGCGCAGCGCCCGGTGGCCGGGTCGTACAGCGCGACGCCCAGCCGGTTCCGGCCGAGCAGCCACTCGACGGCGGCCCTGGCTCGGTCGACGTACCGCTCGTCCGCCGTGACCTCGTAGGCGACCATGCACGCCTGCGCCGTGTAGCCCGCCTCGATCGGCTGCTGACCGAAGCTCGCCCGGCGGCCGTCCCGGCCCTGCCACCCGTCGTTGCCGACGAAGTCGAAGCGCCCGTCGGCGAAGGTGGCGTCGAGGACGAAGTCGAGGGTGGCGAGGCCGTCCGCCGTCCAGCCGGCGTGGTCGGAGGAGCGCCCGGCGAGCAGGAGCGCCTCGCACACCTTGGTGTTGGCGTAGGTGAGCTCGTCGTCGAACCACCGCCAGGATCCGCTGGCGTGGTCGACCAGCCGGTCGGCGAGCCGCCCGGCGAGTCGCTCCATCGTGCCCCTGGACCCCAGGGCCCCGGGGAAGCGGTCGAGGTAGCTGGCCAGGCCGGCGACGGCGTAGGCCATGGCGCGCGTGTCGGTCAGGTCGCCCGCTTCGGGGAGCGACCGGTCGAGGAGCTCCGCCGCCAGTCGGCGCCAACCCTCGGTGGTGCCCTCTCCCACCACCGAGCCGAGCCCCCACACGGCCTGGCCGAGGGTGTCCTGGCTGGCGGTGCCGGGGACGAAGCGGCGATCGAACGAGAGGAGGTTCTCGAAGGACCCGTCATCCCGCTGGGCATCGGCCAGGAAGCTGAGGTAGGTCGGCACGAGGCCGGCTGCGACCGGGTCGCCGCACCGGGCCACCCCCTGCACTGCCGCCACGAGCGCCCGGGACACGTCGTCGGTGCAGTAGCCGTGGGCCCGTGTCGGGATGCCGTGGGCTGCGTGCTGGAACAGCCCGGTGTCGTCGGTCATCCTCCTGAGGAAGTCGAACCGGGGTGCGGGGGTGCCCACCGGCACCCACGTCGCAGGACGACGCTCGTGTGAGGCGACCACCTCCGCGAAGAGCTCCTCGTAGGCCCGGGCGACGGCCGGCCACGTCATCTGCCGCCCGTGCTCGAAGGCCCGCCGCTGCATCGCCGCCCGCCCCTCCGCGTCCCTGAGCAGCGACGTGACCGATCCCGCCAGGGCGTGGGCGTCGCCGAACGGCACGAGCGCACCTCGGCCCTCGCCGAGCAGCTCGACGGCGTAGCGGTAGGGGGTGGACACGACGGCTCGGCCCATCCCCACCGCGTAGGCGAGGGTGCCGCTCACGATCTGGTCGGCGCCGAGGTAGGGCGTCAGGTAGACGTCGGTCGCCGCCAGGTGGAGGCACAGCTCGTCGAGGTCGGCGTAGCGGTCGACGAAGGTGACGTTGCGCTCCAGGCCCAGGTCGCGCACGCGCTGCTCCAGCGAGTCCCGGTGGGCCTCGCCGTGGTCGCGGAGCACGTGCGGGTGGGTCGCGCCGAGGACGACGTAGATCACGTCCGGGAACGCAGCCACCACCTCCGGCATGGCCTCGAGGGCCACGTCGATGCCCTTGGAAGGGCCCAGCAGGCCGAAGGTGAGCAGCACGGTGCGCCCTGCGGCGCCGACGGCCTCCTTCGCCGCGGCTGGCTCGATCGAGGGGAGGTCGGGGATGCCGTGGGGGATGACCCGGACGTGGTCGGCCTCGATCCCGTAGCCGTCGACGAGCAGCTCCACGGCCTGCTCCGCGAGCACGACGAGCCGGTCGGATCGGTCAGCGAGCCGTCGCGTGGCGGCGCGGAGCTCGGGCGGGGGGTCGGCGAGCACGGTGTGCAGCGTGGTCACCACCGGTGCGTCGAGGTGCTCGAGGAGCTCGTCGACGTGCCGCCCCGACGGTCCGCCGAAGATGCCGAACTCGTGCTGGACGCAGACGACGTCGATGTCCCTGCTGTTCACCAGCTCCGCCGCCGCCCGGTAGTCGCTGATCTGGGCGTCGTTGATCTCGAAGACGACCGGCTCCCCGTAGTCGTAGGCGTGCTCCCGGTCGGTCAGCGCCACCTGCACCGCCGGGCTGGCCGGGTGCAGGTCGGTGAGCACGCGCCGGAGGTCGTCGGTGAAGGTGGCGATGCCGCAGCGCCGGGGCGGGGCCGTGCCGACCAGGGCGACCTTCGGGTGCGACTCGGTTGTGCTCACGTCGTGGGACCTCTCTGCGGGGCGCGCCACGCCGCTCGATGCCTGACGTCGACCTGGTCAGGGGCTCGAGCGTGGGCGGAGGACCCAGCGCGACCGGGACGTCACAGTACCGAGGACACGTGACCTACGGCTGGTCGGACCGGCCTGACGTCGGTCCCGATGAGCCGGCTGCGAACGACCGGAGCGCGGGAACCAGATGGCGAAGTCGGGCGTTCGTGCCTAATGACCCGTCGGGTCGGGCGTTCCAACCCGTGCACGGCCCCGGATGGCATGACCATCCCGGCGCCGGACGCACCCGCCCACGCCCCGTGGGCCTCCATCGACTGAGAGATCGGGACACCGCATGACCACACCACTTCTGGCCGTCGAGTTCGAGCAGGGGATCGAGGACGCGTTCAGCGACGTCGCGTCGTTCGTGCCCAAGCTCATCGGCTTCCTGGCGATCGTCATCATCGGGTACTTCATCGCCAAGGCCATCGCCAAGATCGCCGACGCCGTCCTCGAGCGGGTCGGCTTCGACAAGGCCGTCGAGCGCGGCGGTGTCAAGCAGGCGCTGTCGTCGTCGAAGTACGACGCCTCCGACATCGTCGGGAAGATCATCTTCTACGCGCTGTTCCTGCTCGTGCTCCAGCTCGCGTTCGGGGTGTTCGGCGACAACCCGGTCAGCGACCTGATCACGAGCATCATCGCCTACCTGCCGAAGGTGTTCGTGGCGATCATCATCATCGTGATCGCAGCTGCCGTCGCCGCCGCCGCCAAGACCCTCCTCGAGGGGTCGCTCGGCGGGCTCAGCTACGGCAGGGCCGTCGCCAACGTGGCCAGCGCGTTCATCGTCGCCTTCGGCATCTTCGCCGCCCTGAGCCAGCTGCAGATCGCCCCGAACATCGTCGAGGGCCTCTACTACGCCATCCTCGCCCTCATCGTCGGCTCGGGGATCATCGCCATCGGCGGCGGCGGGATCGCACCCATGCGGACCCAGTGGGAGAAGGCCATGAGCAAGGTCGAGGAGGAGGCTCCGAAGGCCAAGCAGCACCTCGAGGCCAAGCGCAGCGGGAGCCCGACCGGGGCCACCACCGTCACGACGGTGCCTGGATCGACGTCGGCGCCCGCCCAGCAGACGCGCTGACGCACGCTGCGCTCTTCGAGGTCCACGAGGTTGCCACCGTCGCCTCGTCAGGTCCCGCCTGCGGCCGAGCCGGACCCGTCCCGGGTCCGGCTCAGCCGTGCTCTGCCGGGACTCGCCGAGCAGGCAGGTCCTGCGAGACCTCCGTCACGTCGAGTCAACGCCGACGGCGACCGGGCGACCACGGTTCGCAGCATCGCGCCGTTGTGCTGCGATAACCTCGTTGCGTGAAACGTCCCTTTCGCTCGTGTATGACGGTGACCGGGAGCCTGGCGGTCGTGGCGGCCTTGCTCGGGGGGGTGCCACCCGGTTCGGCGTCGGAGGTCGCAGTCGTCCTGACGGGCGAGTCCGTGGAGGCGGTGGAGGCCGTCGTCCGCGCCAACGGCGGTGACGTCTCGGAGCGCCTCGAGCTCGTCCGCGGCGTTGCAGCTGCACTTCCCGCCGGGCGCCTGCGGGCCGTGGAGGACCATCCGGTCGTGGACACCGTCAGCGTCGACGCGCCGGTCCACGTCCAGGGCCAGATCGACAGCAACGGCATCGTGCGCTCGCCCTACCGTGACGTCACCGGAGCGACCGGTCTGGTCGCTGCGGGGTCGAGCGGCGCAGGTGTGACCGTCGCGCTCATCGACACGGGGGTGGCCGACGTGCCCGACGTGGCCGGCCGGGTGCTGCGCGTCACCGACCCGGTCACCGGCGCGTCGGCGCCGTGCGTCGACTACTCGGGAGAGGGCCACTGCGGTGACTCCTACGGCCACGGCACCTTCATGGCCGGGATCATCATGGGGGACGGGTCGGCGTCGGGCGGCCGGTTCACCGGGATGGCGCCACGCGCCGACCTCATCTCGCTGAAGGTGGCCGGCCGGGACGGGTCGTCGGACGTGAGCAAGGTCCTGTCGGCGATCCAGTGGACGGTGCAGAACAAGGACCGCTACGGCATCGACGTCCTCAACCTGTCCCTCGGCACCGACTCGAGGGCCTCGTGGCGGGTCGACCCCCTGAACTACGCCGTCGAACGGGCGTGGGAGGCGGGCATCGTCGTCGTCGTGTCGGCGGCCAACTTCGGCCCCGCCCCCGGCACGATCGCCAAGCCCGCCGACGACCCCTGGGTCCTCACGGTGGGCGCCACCGACGATGCCGGGACCACCCCGGTCGGCGACGACCGGCTCCCGGACTTCAGCTCGCGGGGTCCGACCGCCGACGGCGTGGCGAAGCCGGACCTCGTCGCCCCCGGCGCCCACGTGATCTCGTTGCGTGCGCCGGGAAGCGCAGTCGACCAGCTCAGCGCCGGCGTCGTCGACGGCGCCCACCGCCGGGGGAGCGGGACGTCCATGGCGGCGGCGGTGGTCTCGGGTGGCGCCGCGCTGCTCCTGGAACGGCATCCCGACTGGTCGGCGTCACAGGTGAAGGAGGCGCTGCGGTCGACGGCACGGGCGACCGGGGCATCGAAGGACCCCGCTGCGGTCGGAGCCGGCGCCGTGGACCTGGCACGGGCGGCGTCGGCCGGCCAGCCTCCCGCTGTCCCGGCGCTCGAGCGCTCCAGCGGGCGGGGCTCGCTCGACCTCAGCCGCGGCACGGTCCGCGTGCGGGTCGACGACCCGCTCGGGACCGTCCTCGACGCCTCGCTGACCGCCCAGCTCGTGCTGTGGGACCCGGTCGGGTTCACGACCGTCGACTGGAGCGGGGGGACGACCCTGGTCCCGTCGTCGACGCTCGTCCCCCGGACGTGGTACGCCACCACCTGGCAGGGCAACAACTGGCAGGGCAACAACTGGCAGGGCAACAACTGGCAGGGCAACAACTGGCAGGGCAACAACTGGCAGGGCACCTGGTCCGGGAGCACCTCGGGCGGGGGAGATCGGACAGATGAGACCTACGGCTTGCCGTGGTTTGGAGCTGCGTGGTACGGCCTCTGGGGCTAGCGCTCACCTTCCGCCACCGGCTCCGGGGGTCAAGACCCCGGCGCACGCCGCGGACCGTCCGTGCGCTCGTGGTCGGCCTGGCCGGGATCGCCATCGCGGGCGCCATGTGGAGCGAGGCCCTCGGGTCGACCCGGGAGCCGCCCGGCTGGTTGCCGGTGCTCGGCCTGCTGGTGACGCTGGTGGCGTCGGCCTACTTCCACGTCGAGTTCCGTCACGGTGACGACGACGTCGATGCGCTCGACCTGTTCG
>CADCSY010000019.1 GCA_902805555.1 uncultured Acidimicrobiales bacterium
GGACCGGCAGGTGGACCGTGGGCCGGCGTCGGGCACGGCGTCGGTGTCCCGGCCGGGCTGTCGGGGGGCGTCGGTAAGGTTCGGGCGTGGCGTTCCAGGCCCTCTACCGTCGCTACCGGCCCCAGCGCTTCCGCGAGGTCAAGGGCCAGGAGCACGTCGTGGCGGCGCTCCGCAACGCGGTGCGGGACGACGCCGTCGCCCACGCCTACCTCTTCAGCGGACCTCGCGGGACGGGAAAGACGTCGACGGCGCGCATCCTCGCCAAGGCGCTCAACTGCGAGGACCTCGACGAGGGCGAGCCGTGCGGGGTGTGCGAGCCGTGCCGTGCCGTGGAGGCGGGCACGTCGCTCGCCGTCACCGAGCTCGATGCAGCCTCCAACAACGGCGTGGAGGCGGTGCGCGACCTGATCCAGCGGGCCTCCCTCGGCACCGCCGGTCGCACGAAGGTCTACATCGTGGACGAGGTCCACATGCTGTCCAACGCAGCGTCCAACGCGTTGCTGAAGACCCTGGAGGAACCCCCGGGCCACGTGGTGTTCGTGCTCGCCACGACCGACCCCCACAAGGTCCTGCCCACCATCAGGAGCCGGACGCAGCACTTCGACTTCCGCCTCCTCGGCGCCTCCCTGCTGACCGAGCACCTCCGCGAGGTGGCGGCCGACGCCGGGCTCGAGGTCGCCGCCGCCGCCATCGACAGCGCCGTCCGCAAGGGCGACGGGTCGGCCCGGGACGCGCTCTCCGCCCTCGACCAGATCGTCGCCTCCGGAGGTGCCGGGGAGGAGGACGCCTCGGTGGACGAGGTGGTCGAGGGCCTCTGCGAGCGGGACACGGCGCGCGCGCTCGGCGGCGTCGCACTCGCCTGCGCGAGCGGCGCCGACCCCCGCTCGGTGGCCGCTGCGATCGCCGCCCACCTCCGCGACGGGCTGCTCTCCCTCATGGCCCCGGACCTCGTGAGCCTGCCCGACGTCGCCCGGGAGCGCGTGGCCGACCAGGCCCGTCGCCTCGGCCCGGCGGCGCTCGTCCGTGCGCTGGAGGCCGTCGGCGATGCCGTGCTGGCGCTGCCGAACGCCCCCGACCCCCGGGTGACGCTCGAGGTGGCGCTCGTGAAGGTGACCCGACCGGACGCCGACACCGCACCGGCCGCCATCCTCGAGCGGCTCGAGCACCTGGAGCGCCGGGCCCGGGAGATGACGACCGCCGCCGTCGAGGCCACCTCCCCCCTCGTCGCCGCGCCCGCCGAGGGGGCCCAGCCCGCCGGACCGCCCGCTCCCGCGCCCGGGCTCCGACCGCCCGTCGGGGTCGAGGGGGCGTCCCCCACCATCGAGCCGGGGTCGGTGCCGGCACCCGGCGACCCGTCGGCCGGAGGGCCGGGGCCCGTGCCCTCGGGCCCGAGCCGATCCGCGGGCGTCCCCGGTGGCCCGGCGGAGCCCGCCCAGCAGCCGGTCCGCCCGCCCTCGGGGGCCCCCGACGCAGGCGGGCTCGACCAGGCCGGCACCGCGTCCGCGCCTCGGAGCGGCGGCGCAGCCGGAGCGTCGCAGGGTCGACCCTCGGCTCCCGCCGGCGCACCCGCCGGGGGCGCGCCGACCGGTGGCAAGGCGGCCGGGGCCAGGGAGGTGCTCGGGGCGGCGAGAGGGCGACGCGACGAGGCGGTGGCGACGCCGCCCCCCGCCCCGCAGAAGCCGGCGCTCGGCTCGCTGGGCGCGACGAGGGGGAGGCGACCGGCGTCTCCGCCGACGCCGCCGAGCCGACCGGAACCGGCACCGGCAGGAGCACCGCCGTCGGCGGTCGATGGCGGGGAGGCTGGTGCCGCAGCGCCTGACCTCGTCCAGCTCTCGGGGGCATGGGCGTCGGAGGTGCTGCCGCAGCTCAGCTCGGTGTCGAGGGGGCGCTTCAGCACGGGTCGCTTCGTCGACGTCGTCGAGGGGTCGGCGGTGCTGGCGCTGCCGAACGCGATCATGCGCGACAAGTGCGAGGAGAAGCGTCCCGAGCTCGAACGGGTCCTCGCGCTGCACTTCGGCAGGCCGGTGCCCGTGCGCCTCACCGTCGACCCGTCCGTGGGCGCCGAGGGCGGTGGCGCCGCCACCCGACCTGGCGACGCCGAGCACGAGGACCACATCGACCTCGACGACCTGGTCGACGCGCCGGGTGACGCCCGCACCGGCATCGACCGCCTCACCGAGGCCTTCCCCGGCGCCGAGGTGCTCGGCGACGCCTGACCGCCGACGCCTGGACCGGGCCCGCCGCAGCCGACCGGTACCATCCGGGCGTGCCCGTGGACGACGTGCCCGATGACGAGCCGGCCAGCCTGGTGCTGCCGGATGAGGCGGGCTCCCCTGAGGCCGGCTTCCAGGTCCCCGACCTCCAGGGCCTCCTGGCCCAGGCCCAGCAGGTCCAGGAGCAGCTGCTCGTGGCGCAGGCCGAGGCGGCCGAGCGCGTGGTCGAGGGCTCGGCCGGGGGGGGCGTCGTCGTCGTCGCACTGACCGGGGGCATGGAGGTCCGCTCGGTGCGGATCAGCCCGGAGGTCGTCGACCCGTCCGACGTCGAGATGCTCGAGGACCTCGTCCTGGCCGCCGTGCGGGATGCGATCGCCCAGGTGCAGGACGCGCAGCAGGCCTCCCTCGGCGGCCTCGGACTGGGTGGCGGGGGCCTCGGCGGCCTGCTCGGCGGCTAGGGCCGTTGTACGCAGGACCCGTCCAGGACCTCATCGACGAGCTGGGCCGGCTCCCGGGCATCGGTCCGAAGTCGGCGCAGCGGATCGCCTTCCACCTCCTGAAGCTCCCAGCGCAGGACGCGGTGCGGCTGTCACGGGCGATCGACGAGATGAAGGCCCGGATCACCTTCTGCTCGCGGTGCTTCAACGTGTCGGAGGGCGACGAGTGCGAGCTGTGCGCCGACCCCAGGCGCGACACCCACGTGGTCTGCGTCGTCGAGGAGCCCAAGGACATCGTGGCCGTCGAGCGGACGGGCGAGTACCACGGCCGCTACCACGTCCTGCAGGGGGCGATCAGCCCGATCGAGGGGGTCGGCCCCGATCAGCTCAAGGTGCGGGAGCTGGTCGCGAGGCTCGAGCCGGAGGGGATCACCGAGGTCATCCTCTGCACCAACCCGAACATCGAGGGCGAGGCCACGGCCATGTACCTCGCGAGGCTCCTGCGGCCGCTCGGGCTGGCCGTGACCCGCATCGCAAGTGGCCTGCCCGTCGGTGGCGACCTCGAGTACGCCGACGAGCTCACGCTGGGCCGGGCGCTCGAGGGGCGGAGGCGCCTGGAATGAGGGGAGGCCGATGAGCCACGATGTGCGGGTGCCACCTCCTGTGGGCACGGACACCGACCTGGCGGAGGCGAGCTGAATGGGTGCAGTGGCGTGGGGCGCGTTGCTCTCGGCGGTTGCGATCGCGGCCCTGGCAGTGCGCCTCGAGCTGTGGCGCCGGGCCCTCGGCCGCACGGCAGCCGAGCCCGTCGTCGACCTGGCGGCGCTCGAGCGGGAGCAGCGGGCCGAGGACCTCGCCTTCGACGGCATCGTCGGCGCCCTCCTGCGCAGCGACCCGGGGTTCGCCGACACGGCGCAGCGGGTCGCTCGACGGCACGACGCCGGTTCCGACTCCTGACGCAGCGGAGCCGGGGTGCGAGGAGGCCCCCGCCTGGGCGGGGGCCTCGTCAGCTGCTGGACGGCCGGGAGGGTCAGTCGAGCGTGCGGAGGAGGATGGCGTCGCCCTGACCGCCGCCACCGCACAGGGCCGCCGCCCCCGTCCCGCCCCCGCGGCGACCGAGCTCGAGGAGCAGGGTCAGGGCCAGGCGAGCACCCGACATGCCGATCGGGTGCCCGAGGGAGATGGCCCCGCCGTTCACGTTGGTGACCTCCTCGGAGATCCCGAGGTCGTCCATCGAGGCGATGCCGACGGCGGCGAACGCCTCGTTGATCTCGAACAGGTCGACGTCGCCGAGGGCGGTGCCGCTGCGCTCGAGCGCCTTGTTGATGGCCCGTGACGGCTGGGTGAGGAGGGATGCGTCCGGTCCTGCCACCTGGCCGTAGCCGACGACCTCGCCGAGGGGGGTCACGCCGAGCTCCTCCGCCTTGGCCCTCGACATCACCACGACCGCGGCCCCGCCGTCACTGATCTGGCTGGCGTTGCCGGCCGTGATCGTGCCGTCGGCGGCGAACGCCCCCCGGAGCCCGCCCAGGCTCTCGGCGGTGGTGCCGGGCCGGACGCCCTCGTCGGTCTCGACCACGATCGGGTCGCCCTTGCGCTGCGGCAGCGACACCGGGACGATCTCCTCGGCGAAGCGACCTTCCTTCATGGCGGCCGAGGCACGCTCGTGGGAGGTGGCTGCGAAGGCGTCCTGGCGGTCCCGGGTGATGGTCCCGGCAGCGGCGGTGTACTTCTCCGTCCCCGCACCCATGGCGCACACGTCGAAGGCGCAGAAGAGCCCGTCGAACATCATCGCGTCGACGACCTTCTGGTCGCCGATGCGGTAGCCGGCGCGGGCGCCCGGCAGCAGGTAGGGGGCGTCGGTCATCGACTCCATGCCGCCGGCCACGACGATGTCGGCGTCGCCGTTGGCGATCATCTGGTCGGCGAGGTAGATCGCGTTCAGGCCCGACAGGCACACCTTGTTGATGGTGAGCGCCGGGGTGCCCATGGGGATGCCGCCCTTGACCGCGGCCTGGCGGGCGGGGATCTGCCCGGCGCCGGCCTGGAGGACCTGCCCCATGATCACGTAGTCGACCTGGTCGGGCGCCACGCCCGACCGCTCCAGGGCGGCGGCGATGGCCCGGCCCCCGAGCTCGGTGCCGGCGAGCGAGGCGAGCGCCCCAGACAGCTTGCCGATGGGCGTGCGAGCCCCGGCGACGATGACCGAACCGGACATGACGACCTCCCCTGGGAAACGAGGTCCACAGTGTAGGGAAGGTGGTGCCGCGCTCCCCATCCAAGGCGTCCGACGTGGCCCGGGCTGGAGCCGGCTCTGCGACCTCCAGTAGGTTCGGCCGCCATGCAGGCCTACCTCGACGCCATCCAGGGTGGGGCGAGCGGTGCGGACATCGCCGCCATCCCCGTCCCCGAGTCCTACCGGGCAGCCACCGTCCACAAGGACGAGGCGGGGATGTTCGAGGGGGTCGACTCCTCCGACAAGGACCCCCGCAAGAGCATCCACGTCGAGGAGGTCGCCACCCCGGAGCTGGCTCCCGACGAGGTGTACGTGGCCCTCATGGCCAGCTCGATCAACTTCAACACGGTGTGGACCTCGATCTTCGAGCCCGTGTCCACGTTCGGCTTCCTCTCCCGGCTCGGCAAGGAGAGCGAGTACGGCGCCCGCCACGACCTGCCGTACCACGTGATGGGCTCGGACGGCTCCGGCGTGGTGGTCAAGGTCGGCGCCGCCGTGCGCAGCTGGAAGCCGGGCGACCGGGTGGTCATCCACTGCAACTCGGTCGACGACCAGGACCCGAGCGCCCACGACGACTCCATGCTCGCCACGAACCAGCGGATCTGGGGCTTCGAGACGAACTTCGGTGGCCTGGCCGACCTCAGCATCGTCAAGGCCAACCAGCTCATGCCCAAGCCGGCCCACCTCACCTGGGAGGAGGCGGCCGTCAACGCGCTCTGCAACTCCACCAGCTACCGCATGCTCGTGAGCCGCAACGGGGCCGACATGAAGCAGGGCGACGTCGTGCTGATCTGGGGCGCCACCGGGGGCATCGGGGGCTACGCGGTGCAGTACGTGCTCAACGGCGGTGGCATCCCCGTCGGCGTGGTGTCCTCCCCCGAGCGGGCGCAGCTGCTGCGGGACATGGGTTGCGAGGCCGTGATCGACCGGGCCGCCAACGGCTACCGGTTCTGGTCCGACGAGCACACCCAGGACGAGTCGGAGTGGCGCCGCTTCGGCAAGGACATCCGTGGCCTCGTCGGCACCGACCCCGACATCGTCTTCGAGCACCCGGGCCGCTCCACCATGGGCGCATCGGTGTTCGTGGCCAAGCGGGGCGGCCTCGTCATGACCTGCGCCGCCACCAGCGGCTACATGATCGAGTACGACAACCGCCACCTCTGGATGAAGCTGAAGACGATCAAGGCGAGCCACTTCGCCAACTACCGAGAGGCATCCGAGGCGAACAAGCTCATCGCCCAGGGCCGCATCCAGCCCCTGCTGTCGGAGACGCGGCCGCTCGACGAGGTGGGGGAGGCGGCGCTGTCGGTCCACAAGAACCAGAGCGAGGGCAAGATCGGCGTGCTGTGCCTCGCCCCCCAGGCCGGCCAGGGGATCGACGACGCCGAGCTGCGCGAGAAGGTCGGCGAGGACAAGATCACCCTCTACCAGCGCCACGCCGCCGGCGGTGGCTCGTGAGCCTCGTGGGCGACGAGGAGGGCGGCTCCGGGCAGGGGCACGGCCACGCCCACGCCGACGCCACCGGCGGGGTCCTGACCGACATCGACCACGTGGGCATCGCCGTCTACGACCTCGACGCAGCCGTCGGGTGGTACCGGGACATGTTCGGCGCCACCGTCGCCCACCGGGAGCGCATCGAGAGCGACGGGGTCGAGGAGGCGCTCATCAAGGTGGCCGACTCCTACATCCAGCTGCTCACGCCCGTCACCGACACCTCGCCGCTCGCCAAGTTCATGGAGCGCAACGGCGAGGGGCTCCACCACGTCGGCTACCGGGTGGACGACTGCGCGGAGGTGCTGGAGTCGGTCAAGGGTGCGGGGGCCCGCGTGGTCGACGAGCACCCGAGGACGGGCAGCCGCGGCACCACCGTCGCCTTCCTCCACCCGAAGACGAGCTTCGCCACCCTGATCGAGCTCGTCCAGGAGTAGCGCCGCTCCGTCGCACGCCTGATGCCACGGCGTCGGCGCAGCAGGCGGCGGGGTGGTGTGCAGACCGCCCTGCGCCGCGACGGGGTCCTAGGGTGCCGCCGTGCGCACCGGGCTGCTGGTCCTCCACATCACGGGCGTCGCCGCCTGGCTCGGCGCGAACGTCGTCCAGCTCGTGCTCAGCCCTCGCTTCGCCCGTGAGCCGGCGACGGTGGCGGCGGCCTGGACCCGCCAGACGATCTGGCTCGGCCAGCGCTACTACAACGTCGTCGGCGCCGCGATCCTGGTCACCGGCGTCGCCCTCGTGCTCGACGGGGACTGGTCGTGGAGCGCGGGGTTCATCGCCGTGGGCATCACCGTCGTCATCGTCGGCGGGGTGCTGGGGGCGCTGGCCTTCGCACCGCTGGCCCGGTCCCGGGTTGCGGCGCTCGAGTCCGGCGACCCCGGCGCCGCCGGCCGGGCGCAAGCCAGGATGATCCCGCTCGCGCTGCTGGACACGGCCCTCGTCCTCACCGCCGTCCTGGCCATGGTCGACAAGTGGCGGGCCTGACCGGCGCCTCGGGTCGCACGGCCCTGCAAGGGCGCACGGGTCGGTGAGCACACTGCCCGGCGGCGGGGACCGGTCACGCAGCGGTGCCATGATCGGCCCATGCCGATCCACCTCCACCACGAGCGGGCGGGCGCCGGCCCCCGGCTGCTCTACATCGGTGGCACCGGCGGCGACCTGCGGGCCAAGCCGAACGTGCTCGACGGGCCGCTGGTCGCGCACTTCGAGGTGCTCGCCTACGACCAGCGGGGTCAGGGCCGCAGCGACAAGCCGGACGAGGCGTACTCGATGGCGCAGTACGCCGACGACGCTGCCGACCTGCTGGACGCCGTCGGCTGGTCGGAGGCCCACGTGCTCGGCGTCTCCTTCGGCGGGATGGTGGCCCAGGAGCTCGCCCTCCGTCATCCCGGCCTCGTCGACCGGCTCGTGCTGGCGTGCACGTCGAGCGGTGGCGCAGGCGGCGCGTCCTACCCCCTCCACGAGCTGGAGGCGCTGCCGGCCGACGAGCGCTTCGCCGCCCACCTGTCGCTGTCGGACGTGCGGCGGGACGAGGCGTGGCAGGCGGCCAACCCCGACCAGGTGGCGCAGCTGCGGGCCTTCGCCGACGCCCAGTCCGCAGTCGGCGCCGACGACCCCGACCTCGCCACCGGTCGCCGCCGCCAGCTCGAGGCCCGCGCCACGCACGACACCACGAGCCGACTTTGCCAGATCGCGAGCCCGACGCTCGTCTGCGCCGGCCGCCACGACGGGATCGCGCCGGTCGCCAACAGCGAGGTCCTCGCCGAGCGCATTCCGGACGCGCGGCTCCAGGTCTTCGAGGGCGGCCACCTCTTCCTCCTCCAGGACCGCGAGGCGTGGCCGGCGATCATCGAGTTCCTGACCGGCCGCTGAGGCTGGGACCCCGGCCGGGCCCCCACGTCCGGCGCTACCAGCCCCCGGGGTCGGTGGCCTCCACGTCCGCCTCCGCCAGCGCCTTGTCCACCGCGCCGAGGAGGGCCGAGGCCACGAACGGCTTCGTCAGGTAGATGGCGCGCATGTCCCGCCCCTTCTGCACGTCCTCCGGCATCACGCGTGCGCTGAGGAAGACAGCGGGCATGGCGGCCATGCCCTCTCGCGCACGGATCGCCTCGAGCAGCTGCAGGCCGTCGAGCCCGGGGAGCCCGACGTCGAGCACGGCCACCTCGGGCGCTCCACGCTGGTCGATCAGCTAGAGAGCCGCCGT
>CADCSY010000020.1 GCA_902805555.1 uncultured Acidimicrobiales bacterium
GACGGTGCGGACGTGGTCCGAGCCGGTCGGCGTGGCCGCCTACGTCACGAAGGGGCTGATCCTCGCCCTCCTCGGCTGGTTCCTGCTGCAGGCCGCCATCACCTACGACTCGCAGAAGGCGGTGGGTCTCGACGGTGCGCTGCGCGAGGTCGCGCAGGCGGACTGGGGCAAGGCACTGCTCCTCGCGGTCGCCGTCGGCCTGCTCGCCTACGCCATCTTCTGCGCCCTCGAGGCCCGCTACCGGAAGGTGGGGGTCTCGGCCGGCGGGACCGTCTGAGCCTTCCCTCCGGTGTCCGGCGACCGGGCGGGCGGCTGACCGCCCGAGCTCGACCGGTACGTTGCCGCGGTGGAGCTCGTGCTGACCGACGCGACCTGGCAGCGCGAGCGGGAGCGCCTCGAGGCTGCGGGCACCGGCGTGCGCTGGCTGCGCATGCAGGGCGACGGCACGCTGCTCGACGTCGACGACGCCCCCGTGGCGTGGCAGGACGCCGCCCCCGAGGTCGCCTGGGGCACCGCAGACCTGTTCGACGAGGGCGGCCCGCTCCGGCCGTTCTTCGCGCTCGTGACCCGCGCCCAGTCCCTCCGCTGGTTCGCGTCGCCGGCCGCCGGCTTCGACAACCCCGTCTTCGCCGAGCTCGTGCGGCGGGGCGTGCGGCTCACCACCTCCCACGTCGGCGACGTGCCCATCGCGGAGTACGTGGCCCGTGCCGTGCTCGACCACGTCCAGCAAGCCTGGCGCTGGAGGATCGGTCAGGAGGCGGTCGCGTGGCGGGTCCACCCCCGGCACGGCGAGGTGCTCGGCTCGACCTGGCTCGTCTACGGCGTCGGCAGCATCGGCTCCGCCGTGGCCCGCCTCGGCCGGGCCCTCGGCGCCCACGTGCTCGGGGTGCGGCGGTCGCCGACGGGGACGGAGCCGGTCGACGAGATGCTCGCGCCGGCGGCTGCGGCGGGCCACCTCGGCCGTGCCGACGTCGTGGTCCTCACCGCCCCGTCGACGCCGGCGACGAGGGGCCTCGTCGACGCGGCGTTCCTCGCCTCGATGCGGCCCGGTGCACTGCTCGTCAACATCGCTCGTGGGGACCTCGTCGACGAGGCGGCGCTGCTGGCCGCCCTCGACGCCGGCACCCCCGGTGCTGCCGTGCTCGACGTGACGGCGGTGGAGCCGCTCCCAGCCGACAGCCCGCTGTGGCGCCACCCCTGCGTCACGATCACCCCCCATGCCTCCGGGCGGACGACGGGGCGGCTGGCTCGGGGTGCCGACGAGCTCCTCGAGAACCTCCGCCGCTGGCAGGGAGGTGCCCCGCTCCTGCACGAGGTCTTGCCGGGCGACCTCCCGTAGACGACCACCCGCGGACGACCACCCACGGACGACCTCCCGTCGACGACCCCGTCCCGCCGGGGAGGGTCCCGCACGCTGACTTGACCGGCCGGTCAAGGGGCGGTGGACTGGGCCCACGAGCAGGCGAGGGATCGCCGGACCGAGGAGACGAGCAACGTGGCCGACACCGCCGAGCGCACGACGACCGACGCAGTCGCAGAGGTGATGGAGTGGCTCCGCGAGAGCTGGGACCCGGACCTCACGGTCGCCGAGTGGTGGGAGCGCCTCGGCACGAGCGGGTGGGCGGCGCCCACGTGGCCCGTCGAGTCGTTCGGCAGGGGGCTCTCCCGCAACGAGGGCGTGGCCGTCCAGCGGGCCATCCAGGACTTCGGCGCCCTCGGCGCACCCGGGGGGCTCGGCCTCCTGCTCGCCGGTCCGACCATCGTCACCCACGGCGACGAGGAGCAGAAGCAGCGCTACCTGCGCGACATCGTCACCGGCCAGAAGGCGTGGTGCCAGCTCTTCAGCGAGCCGGGCGCAGGCTCCGACCTCGCCGGCCTCAACTGCAAGGCGGTCAAGGACGGGGAGGAGTGGGTCGTCAACGGCCAGAAGGTGTGGACCTCCGGCGGCCAGATCGCCGACCTCGGCATGCTCATCGCCCGCACCGACGTCGACGTCCCGAAGCACCAGGGCATCACCTACTTCGCCATCGACATGCACCAGCCGGGCGTGGACGTGCGGCCCCTGCGCGAGCTCACCGGACGGGCCCTGTTCAACGAGGTGTTCCTCTCCGACGCCCGGGTGCCCGACGACGCCGTGATCGGTGGCCTCAACAACGGATGGGCGGTGACCAACACCACGCTGATGCACGAGCGGTCCGGCCTCGGTGCCGGCGGTGGGTCCGCGGCTGGGTCGGCGGCCTCACCCGGCACGGTGGCTGGGGACCTCCCGAAGCGGGTGGGCGACTTCGTGCGCAGCGGTGCCGGACGACGGGGCGGTGGCGGCGGTGCGTTCGGGGCAGCGGAGAAGCTCCTGGTCGAGCTGGCCAAGGGCTCGGACAAGCTGGGAGACGCCTCGGTCCGTCAGGACCTCATGCGCCTCCACACGCTGAACGAGCTGGCTCGCTTCGCCAACCTGCGTGCCAAGGAGGCGAAGGCCTACGGCAAGGACCTGCCCGGTGCCGCCAACATCGCGAAGCTGTCGATGAGTCGCATCGTCCGGTTGTCCCGGGACGCCGGCCTGCGCATCCTCGGGCCGCTCGGCACCCTGCACGCGTACACCGGCGAGCAGAAGAAGGTGCTCGACGCCGCCACCGGCAACCCGTTCCTCGGGATGGTCACCGAGATGTCGCTCTTCGCCCAGGCGCCGCCGATCTACGGCGGCACCGACGAGGTGCAGAAGAACATCATCGGCGAGCGGGTCCTCGGCCTGCCGAAGGAGCCGAGCAACGACCGGACCCTCGCCTACCGGGAGCTCCCCAAGAACGGGTGAGCTCGCTACCTGCGCTACAGCAGCCGCAGGAAGGCCATGAGGATCACGGTGAGCACGATGGACAGCATGATCGAACCCAGGCAGCCGAACCGGTTCGAGAAGAAGAAGAACACGTTCGGAGGTGTACCGCGTTCGCGCCGGAACCACTCCTCGGCCGGTTGCTGCCACCGGCCCACGGGTAGCGGCTCCTCATGAGCGACGAGGAGACCACACCGAAGATGACACCCGAGGAGCACAAGATCCTCGGTGAGAGCCCGGCCGACACGCCGTACCTCCTCGAGGACGAGGAGGAGCCGGAGGCGCCCGAGGGCGTGGTCGGCGAGGACGACCGACCCTGAGGCTCGGGGCGTCCGGGCCCCTCCCTTGGCCCAGCTCCCCCGTCCGGGGTCGCGCTACCGTTCGGCCGAGGCGGGCGGGCGCTGCGCCGGTGGGGGGATGACCATGCCGTACGTCGAGGGTCGGGTGGTGCACGATGCCGACTCGCACATCTTCGAGCCGCCCGGGTACGCGGAGGGGTACGCCGACCCCGGCATCCGTGAGGCGGTGGCGGCGGCGCTGCGCCCCATCACCGGCGACCAGCGGGCGCTGTTCGACGCTGCGATCGCCAAGCAGGCCGAGCAGGAGCACCGGGCGCGCGACGCCGAGGAGGTGCTGCTCCGCAAGAACCACGGTGCGATCGGCGCCGTGCTCAAGGAGGACCGCACCGAAGCGCTCGACCTGCTCGGCTTCGCCAGCCAGCTCGTCTTCACCACGACCTACCTCGGCGCCCTCACCCGGCTCGAGCGGGGGGACGACCAGGACCTCGCCTACGGGCTGGCGACCGGGCACAACCGGGGCATGGTCGACTTCTGCAGCACCGACCGACGGTTGCTCCCGGTCTGCTACGTCCCCCTGAGCGACGTCGACCGTGCCGCCACCTGCGCGACCGACGCCCTCGAGCTCGGCGCCGCCGCCCTCATGGTGTCCTCCGCCCCGCTGCGGTCCCACTCCCAGAGCCACGTCGGCCTCGACCGGGTGTGGCGCCAGGCCGAGGAGGCGGGTGTGCCCATCGTGCTCCACGTCGGCGGCGAGCAGCCGATGAACCCGGTGTACAAGCAGAACGGGCTCCCTCCCGTGCCCGACTTCCACGGCGGCGACGCCAACTTCACCTCCGTCTCCTACATGGCGATCCCCTACGCCCCGATGCAGACGCTGGCCACGCTGATCTTCGACGGCGTGCTCGACCGCTTCCCCCGGCTCAAGTGGGGCGTCATCGAGCTGGGCGCCAGCTGGGTGCCCGGTTGGATGCGCTCGATGGACTCCGCCGCGGAGGCGTTCCGCCGCAACGAGGTCCGGTTGCAGTCGCTCTCGGCGCTGCCGAGCGAGATCGTCCGCCGTCAGATCCGGGTCACGCCGTACCCCCACGAGCCTGCGGGCTGGATCCTCGAGCACTGTGGCGCCGAGATCCCGATGTTCTCGTCGGACTACCCCCACGTCGAAGGCGGCCGCAACCCGCTGAAGCGCTTCGGCGCGAGCCTCGTCGGGACCAGCGACGAGGACCAGGAGGCGTTCTACTGCGGCAACTTCGCCGACCTCATGGGCCCGGTGCTCGACCGTCTCAACCCAGTCGACGCCTGAGGGAGGACCGTGGAAGAGGAGCATCGGGGACCGGCCGAGGACGAGCGGGTCGCCGCGCGCGCCGGGCTGCTGCCGGAGGAGCAGGTGGCCGGGAGCGACGACCCGGACGCGCAGGCCGAGGTCATCCTCGAGGACTCCGACGTCCGTCAGGCCGACCGGGATGCTGCTCCGGACGCCGTCGTCGAGCACCGCCAGTCCGAGGACACCGTCGAACCCCCACCCTGAAGCCTCCCTCACGTGCGAGCCGCCGGATCGTCGCACGGCCGACCTGAGACGGTTCCCGCACCGGCGGTATGCTCGTATGCGTGCGGACGACCATCAACCTGCCGGATGGGCTGGCCGAAGCCGCGAAGGCCAGAGCGGCGGCGGAGGGGCGGACCTTCACGAGCGTGGTCGAAGAGGGGCTCCACCGCGTGCTCGCAGCGGAGGGGCGCATCCGTTCACAGGGCGAACCTCTTCCCACCTACGGGGACCGGGACGGGAGCTTCCTGGTCGACCTCCTCGACCGGGAAGCGCTGTGGGAGGCGCTCGACGCCGACGGGTCTGCTTGATCATCCTCGACGTCAACGTGGTGGTCTACGCCTACCGCCGGGAGGCGGTTGAGCACGACCGCTACCACGCGTGGCTGTCCGAGCTGGTCGCTGGCCAGGACGACATCGGCCTGGTGGAGGCCACCTTCGTCGGCTTCCTCCGCATCGTCACCAACCCGAAGATCGTCCGTCCGCCGGCCCCGACTGGGGATGCGCTGAGGTTCGTCGACGCCGTCCGGAGCGGGCGCCGGGCGAGGTGGCTCAGCGCGAACGGCGCGACCTGGGACGCGTTCGCAGCCATCGTCGGTGCCGACCCCGTGGTGCGGGGGAACCTCGTGCCCGACGCATGGCTGGCCGCCCTGGGCATCTCGAACGGGTGTCGTCTCGCCACCGCCGATCGCGGCTTCTCCCGCTTCGAGGGGCTTGACTGGTTCGACCCGGCTCGGGGGTGAGGGGCGGGGGTCCCCCGTCGAATGGACGCAGCTCAGGTCGCGGCGACGAGCGCCGAGGCCCGGACCTTGCCGTCGACGGTCAACCAGAGGCGGAAGTCGTCACCTGAGCCGTCTGCGCACACCAGCATCACCTCGTCCGCTGGCTCGAGCGCGGCGCCGTACTCGAGCTCGGCCCGTCCGGGGACGACGCCGCGCCGCCATGCCTCGTCCTCGACCGCTTGCCAGGTGGCGGCGTTGTTGACGTGGCGGAGCACGTCGAGGTCGGTGGCCCGGAGCGGCCACGGGCGGACGGCCGCACCCGGCGGCGGGGCCGAGTGCACGAGCCGGGCGCCCACCTGTCGACCGAGCGCCGCCTCCCCGTAGGTGTCGGTGAACCAGGCCGGCAGTCGGGTCGGTCGCTTGCCGTCCACCCCGAGGAAGACCCAGAGCGACGCGACCTCGACCCGGCCCCCACCGTCGAGGGCCCGGAGGGACGAGCGGCGCTCTCCCCACCGGCTGCCGAGGCCACCGCAGAACGTCGTCACCTCGACGCGATCACCGAGCTGCGGCCACGAGGCCGACCAGACGACGGTCCTGCGGGCCACCCAGGGAGAGCTGGGATCCAGCCCGGCATCGGCGAAGTCGTCGTTGCCGACGTCCTGGAGGAGGCGGGCCAGCGCGTCGAGCCGCAGCCGCCCACGCTCGTCCGCATCACCCAGGCGGATGCGTCGCGTCGTGCCGTAGCGACGTCCCACGGGCGGGAGGGGGACGAGGTCGGCGGGCAGCTGGGCGCTGTCGGAGATCACCCCGGAAGCCAAACGAGGCGGCGCCGCCCCGTCAAGGTGAGCCTCGTGCGCGGCCGTCTCGCGCGGACGGTCCGACCCACCCCGGCGGGCGCTCCCCCGGACCGTCGTCCGGGTGACCCGGCCGGTCCGTCTGCGTCGGTACCGTCGTGGCGGCGTGCGGGACCTGGTCGTCTTCGCCGCCCTGTGGACGCTCGGGTGGGGCCTGCTGTGGCGGGTCCCGACCCCAGGCCCGGCCCGGGCACGTGGTCCTGCGGTGTCCGTCGTGGTCCCGGCCCGTGACGAGGCCGTCAACCTGCCCCACCTGCTCGCCTCGCTCGTGCCCCAGCTCCGCCCGGGGGACGAGGTCGTGGTGGTCGACGACCACTCCCAGGATGCGACGGCGGAGGTGGCTGCCGCCGGCGGGGCGACGGTCGTCCCCGCGCCGCCGCTGCCCGCCGGGTGGGCCGGCAAGCAGTGGGCCTGCCACACCGGAGCCGTGGTCGCAGTCAACGACCTCCTCGTGTTCCTGGACGCCGACACGCGGATCGCGCCCGGTGGCCTCGCCCGCATCGCGGCGGCCGGTGCAGCGTCCGGGCTCACGTCGATCCAGCCGTACCACCTCGTACCCCGGTGGCCCGAGCGCCTGGCGGCGTTCTTCAACATCGTCGGGATGATGGGGAGCCTCGTGTGCACGCCGCTCGGCAGCCGGCTCCGGCCGCGCGGCGTCTTCGGACCGTGCCTGGCCACGACGACAGGCGACTACTGGCGCGCCGGCGGGCACGAGGCGGCGCGGTCGGGCGTGCTCGACGACGTGGCGCTGGCCGCTGCCTACCGCCGGGCCGGCCTGCCGGTGCGGGTGTACGGGGGGCGGGGCACGATCGACTTCCGCATGTACCCGGGAGGGCTCCCCGAGCTGGTCGGGGGGTTCACCAAGAACATGGCGGCCGGTGCTCGGGCGGTCCGCCCGTCGGCGGCGATGGCCGTCGCCGGCTGGGTGGCGGCGTGCGCCGCCCCCCTCGTCCTGGCCCTGCGGCTGCCGGGGCCGCTGGCGGCACTGTGCTACCTGGCGGTGGCGGTCCAGGTCGGGGTCCACCTGCGCCGCCTCGGCTCGTTCGGCCCGGTGGTGGCGCTGGCCTACCCGGTGGCGCTCGTGGTCTTCCTCGCCGTGTTCGTGCGCTCGCTGCTGGCCACGTACGGCCGGGGCCGGGTCAGCTGGAAGGGCCGGTCCCTCCCGACGAGGTGAGGCCGGATGGGAGGACGAAGCTCCCGTCGCTCGTCCGGCCGACGTCGTGGACGCCGACCACGGCGGCGACGTCGATCGGCCCGTAGACGTGGGGGAACGCCTCCCCTCGCCCGTCGGGCACCTCCTCCACCACCGGGCTCTGCAGCACGGACGGGTCGATCTCGAGCAGCACCAGCGGGACGTCGACCTCGGCGTAGTAGCGGTCCGCCACGCCCTCGACCTGACCGGCGTGCGCGCAGTGGACGAACCCGACCTCGTCCAACGTCCGCCCGAGCGTGGAGGTCCGGTACGAGCTCCCTGCTCGCGCCTCCTCCCACTCCGAGGCCAGGGCGAGGTGCCACAGCCGCTCGGGGGTCACCGGACGGCCAGGAGCTCGGTGACCTGGCGGACCAGCATGGTCAGGCGGTTCGGCTCGGGCCACACCGGATCGGTGATGCCCTCCTCCCTGGCCGCCTCGGCGCACACCGGGCCGACGCAGGCGGCGAGCAGGCCGCAGGCGAACGCCGCCCGCAGCTCGTCTCCCCGACCCTCGTCCTCGGCGATGCGGAACAGGTGCCGGACGGCAGGCTGGCTGGTGAACGTCACGGCGTCGAGGTCGCCGTCGACGGCCCGCGCGACCAGCGCCTGCGCGGGGGAGCGGTCCTCGGGGAGGAGCCAGCGGTAGACGGGGACCTCCACGAGCGCTGCGGCCCGGGCCGCGAGCGCTGTGGTCGAGGGGTGGTCTGCCGGTTCGAAGAGCTGCATGGCGACCCTGGCCTGGCTGAGGTCCTCCTCGTCGAGCCGGGCCACGACCTGGTCCATGCGCTCCTCCGGTGCCCGCCACCACACGTCGAAGCCGGCGCCACGGAGGGCCGAGGCCGCCTTCGCGCCCCGCGCCACGATGCGGGCGGGCGCGATGCTGGCGGCCAGCTCTTCCCCGAGGCCCCACCCGGCGGCAGCCTCCAGCCACATGCGCATCCCGAGCCCCGTGGTGGCCACCAGGTAGTCGGGCGGGGAGGCGATGAGCGCCTCCGTCGCCCGGCGGAGCGCGACGTCCTGGGTCAGGTCGACGGTCGTCATCGTCGGACCGTGGACGAC
>CADCSY010000021.1 GCA_902805555.1 uncultured Acidimicrobiales bacterium
GCGCCGGCATCGCCACCGTCGACGGCCAGGAGTGCTGCCGGGCCGACCTGCTCTTCGTGCTCGTGACGTCGTAGCGGCCCGCCTCGTGCGACGAGGGGCAGTACGGGCCCGTCCGGCGGGCTAGCCCGCTTCGGGTGCGCCGAGGACCAGGCAGCCGTTGTGGCCGCCGAAGCCGAAGCTGTTCGACAGCGCCGGGCCCGGGTCCCAGGGGCGGGGTGCTCCCGCCACCACGTCGATGCTGATCGCCGGGTCGAGGTGCTCGAGGCCGGCAGTGGGCGGGATGAGCCCGTGGACCATCGACAGCAGCACGGCGGCCGCCTCCAGTGCGCCCGCTGCGCCCAGGGCGTGGCCGGTGACCCCCTTCGTGGAGGTCACCGGGGGGCCGGGGGAGCCGAAGACCTTGTTGATGGCCTCGGCCTCTGCGGCGTCGTTGAGCGGCGTCGACGTCCCGTGGCCGTTGACCTGGCGGATGTCCCCGGGGGCGAGGCCGGCGTCGGCCAGCGCCTGCTCGATGGCGCGCACGGCGCCGCCCCCGTCCGGTGAGGGGGCTGTGATGTGGTGGGCGTCGGCCGTGCTGGCGCCGCCGAGCACCTCGCCGTAGATGCGAGCGCCACGGGCGAGGGCGGCCTCCCACTCCTCGAGCACGAGGACGGCGGCCCCCTCCGCGATCACGAAGCCGTCGCGCTCGACGTCATAGGGCCGGGAGCGGCCGCTGCTCGACAGCGCCGTCATGTTCGTGAAGCCGGCGACGCCGCTCGGGGTGATGGCGGCCTCGCTCCCACCGGTCATCACCGCGTCGCACGTGCCGGTGGCCACGAGGCGGGCGGCGTTGGCGATGGCGTGGGTGCTCGCCGCGCACGCCGTCACCGTCGTCTCGCAGGGACCCCGCCAGCCGAAGCGCATCGAGACGCTGGCGGCCCCGGCGTTCGGCATCATCATCGGCACGAGGAACGGCGACACCCGCTTGGCGCCCTTCTCGTGGCGGAGGACGATCTGGTCCTCGAGCGTGTGCAGCCCCCCGACGCCGGTGGCGATGAGGACGCCGGCCCGGTCGAGGTCGACACCGAGCGGCCCTGCGTCGTCGAGGGCGAGGGATGCCGCCGCCACGGCCAGCTGGGCGAAGCGGTCGGTGCGCCGGGCCTCCTTCGGCCCGAACCAGCCGGACGGGTCGAAGTCCGGGATGCGCCGCTCACCGTCGGCCGGGGTGGCGAGCAGCCCTTCCCAGAACGCCTCGTTGCCGGTGCCGCACGGGGCGACGACACCGAGGCCGGTGACGGCGACGCGGCGGCCGATCATCCCAGCTTGCCGGTGACGAGCTCGTAGGCCTGCCCGACCGTCTCGATCCCGTCGAGCTCCTCCTCGGGCACCTCGATCTCGAACGCCTCCTCGAGGGCCATGACGAGCTCGACGAGGTCGAGGCTGTCGGCGTCGAGGTCGTCACCGAACTTGGCGTCCATCGTGACCTGCTCGGGCGAGACCTGGAGCACCTCCACCGCGCACTTCTTGAAGGTCTCGAAGTTGTCGTCAGCCATCGTGCACTCCCTTGTCGTGGACCGGTCCGGTCTCGTCGTCCCCTGGTGTGTAGCAGCCCGCCCGGGAGGGGTCGCCATCAGTGGCCCATCCCCAGGCCACCGTCCACCGGCAGGACGGCCCCGGTGATGAAGGCGGCGCCCGGCGAGGCGAGGAACACCACGGCGGCGGCGACCTCCTCGGGCGTGGCGATGCGGCCGAGGGGGACGCCGGCGGTGATGGCGGCCAGCCGCTCGTCCCCGAGGGCTGCGGTCATGTCGGTGGCGACCGGGCCGGGAGCCACGACGTTGGCGGTGATGCCGCGGCTGCCGAGCTCCCGGGCGATCGAGCGGGTCAGGCCGACCAGGCCCGCCTTGGAGGCGGCGTAGTTGGCCTGGCCGGCGGAGCCGGTGAGGGCCACGACCGACGACAGGAACACCATCCGCCCCGCCCTGGCTCGCAGCATGCCCTGGGCAGCGCGCTTGGCCACCCGGTAGGCGCCGGTCAGGTTCGTGTCGAGCACGTCGGCGAACGCGTCCTCGCCCATCCGCAGCAGCAGCCCGTCGCGGGTGGCACCGGCGTTGGACACCAGCACCTGCACGGGGCCGAGCTCGGCCTCCACCTCGGAGAAGGCGGCGTCGACGCTCTCCGCCGAGCCGACGTCGCAGCGCACGGCGAGCACGCCCTCCGGAGCCGGGTCGCTGCGGTGGGTCACCGCCACGCGGTCACCGAGCGTTGCGAAGGCCTTGGCGCAGGCCAGCCCGATGCCCCGGTTGCCCCCGGTCACCAGCACGACCCGAGGCTCCGTGGCCGCCATGGCGGCGGTTCCGTCGGTCACCGTGCCCACCGCAGGACGGCGCTGGCCCACGACATGCCGGCTCCGAAGCCGACGACGAGGACGATGTCGCCGTCGTCGAGGCGGCCGGCGTCTGCGGCGTCGGCGAGGGCGAGCGGGATGGAGCCCGCCGACGTGTTGCCGGTGTGCTCGAGCACGAGCGCGGCCCGCTCGGTGGGGATCTCCAGGCGCTTGCAGGCCGCCTCGATGATCCGGACGTTCGCCTGGTGGGGGACGACGAGCTTCACGTCGGCGGGGGCCACGCCCGCCGCCTCGAGGGCCCGGACCGAGGAGGTGACCATCACCCGCACCGCCCGGCGGAAGACCTCCTTGCCGTCCATCTTGGTGTGGGCCCTGTGATCGGCGTAGAGGATGTGGCGGGTGGAGCCGTCCGAGCCGAGGTCCCAGCCCAGGAGCTGGCCGGCCCCGTCCGTCGCCTCGAGCACCACCGCGCCGGCCCCGTCGCCGAAGAGGACGGCGGTGCCACGGTCCTCCTGGTCGGTGATGCGGCTCATCACGTCCGAGCCGATCACGAGGATGCGCTGGGCGCCGAGCGCCGCCATCCCGTACCCGGCCACGAGCGCGTAGACGAAGCCGGAGCAGGCGGCGTTGACGTCGCACGCCCCGCCCGAGAGGCCCAGCTCGTCCTGCACGAAGCTGGCCGTCGCCGGCATCTGCTGGTCAGGTGTGGACGTGGCCAGGAGCAGCAGGTCGACCGAGGCAGGGTCGACGCCGGCGTCCTTCAAGGCCGCCCGGCCCGCCTCCACGGCCAGGCTCCCGCTCGTGCCCCCGATGCGTCGCTCCCGGATCCCGCTGCGCTCGACGATCCACTCGTCGCTCGTGTCGAGCCGGGCCGCCAGGTCGGCGTTGGTGACGATGTTGTCGGGGAGCCCGACGCCCCACCCGGTGATCGTCGCGCCGGGCGCCTGGAGCAGGCGGGACGTCGCCATCACGCGGTCCGCAGCCAGGCGATCGGCTGGCTCGAGGTGACCCGCTCGCCGTCGACGGCGATGAACCCCTGCACGACCCCGGCGAACAGTGATCGCACCTCCACGGCCCCCACCGTGCCCAGCAGCTCCCCGACCTCCACCCTGGCACCGCTCCCTGACCCCGCCCACCGGGCGTCGGGGGTGAACACCCCGGCTGCCGGGCTCACGACCATGCGCTCCGTCATGAACAGGTGCTCCCCGTCGGGCTGGCCGGGGAGGATGGGCGGCTCGCCACCCAGGACCTCGAGCAACCGGTCGATGTCGTCGGGGGTGCCGACGGCGACGCCCCGGGCGTCGGGGGCGATCCGCTTCGCCATGCCGGTCAGGATCCCGCCGGGACCGAGCTCCACGAAGGTGTCGACGCCGTCGGCCACCATCCGCTGCACGGTCTGACGCCAGCGGACCGGGCTGCAGAGCTGCGCCGAGAGCAGGCTCGTCCACTCGGAAGCCAGCTGGTGGGGCCGGGCGTCGATGTTGGCCAGCACCGCGATCTCCGGGTCCCGGATGGTGGCAGCCTCCACCGCCTTGCGCAGCTCGTCACGGGCGGGGGCCATGAACTGGGTGTGGAAGGCGCCGCCCACCTGCAGGGGCATCACCCGCTTGGCGCCGAGCTCCCTGGCCGCTCCGGAGGCGGCGGCCACCCCCTCCTCCGAGCCGGCGATCACCACCTGTCCGGGAGCGTTGAAGTTGGCCACCCACACGTCGCCGTCGGCCCTCCGGCACGCGGCGTCTGCGTCGTCGTCGGCCAGGCCGAGGATGGCGGCCATGGTGCCGGGGCGGGCGTCGGCCGCCCGCTGCATCGCCTCGCTCCGGGCCGCCACCAGGCGCACCCCGTCGTCGAACGAGAGGGCCCCGGTCGCGGTGAGGGCGGTGTACTCGCCGAGGCTGTGGCCGGCCACGGTGCCCGGGGCGATGCCCACCCGCTCGACGGCGTCGAGCACCACCAGGCTGGTGACGAACGTGACGAGCTGGGCGTTGCGGGTCTGGCGGAGCTCGTCGGCGTCGGCGTCGAGGAGGAGCCGGGCGATGTCCCGCTCGGCGACCTCGGACGCCTCGCCCACCAGCTCCCAGGACGGCTGCTCCCGCCACGGCGCGCCCATGCCCGGCTTCTGCGACCCCTGTCCCGGGAACGTGAACGCCAGCATCTGAGCTCTCCTCGTCTCGTCCGGCCGGTCACGCCCTCAGCGACGACGCACCGGTCCTGCCCACCACGGGCTCGCTCCGACCCGGGCGGGGGCCGAAGGGTTTCACCTCGGGGTGGACGCCTCCGGGAAGGCGGCGTCGGCGGCGTCCAGGCGCTGCTTCCGGTAGGCGGCGACGCCGCCCGTCACCGCCGCCAGCACCGCCAGCCGCCGTGCGCCCCGGCTCCGCCGGTGCCCGTCGGCTGCGACGCGCCCCGTGCCCCCCACCCCTCGCCGTGTTCCCATGGTCCGAGCGTAGGTGCACGCCGGACGGCGCTGCGGCTCGTGGTGGGCGTGGAGGGACTCGAACCCTCAAGCCCTCTCGGGCGGCGGATTTTGAGTCCGCTGCGTATGCCATTCCGCCACACGCCCAGGTGTGGTCAGGCTACGCCAGCTGGGCCAGGAAGGGGTTGGTGCGGCGCTCCTGGCCCACGGTGGTGGTCGGGCCGTGGCCGGGCAGCACGAGGAGCTCGTCGTCGAGCGGGAGGATCTTCTCCTTCATGGAGGCCATCAGCTCGTCGAAGGAGCCACCGGGGAGGTCGGTGCGGCCGATGGAGCCGGCGAAGAGGTGGTCGCCGGAGAAGAGCAGGGGTGGGGCCCCCTCCGCCTCGAGCCGGAGGCACACGGACCCCCTGGTGTGGCCGGGGGTGTGCAGCGCGGTGAAGCGCATCCCCGCACCGGCCACCACGGCGCCGTCGTCGAGCCCCTCGATGACCTCGGGGGGCGAGACGTCGAGACCCTCGAGGTAGCGGCCCAGCATCCCGCTCGAGCCGACGGGGTCGAGGAGCATGTGCTCGTCCTCACGGTGGATGTGCACCGGCACCGGGTGGTCCTGGGCCTTGACCACCGACGTCACCCCGCCCACGTGGTCGACGTGGCCGTGGGTGCTGAGCAGGGCGACGAGGCGGAGGTCGAGGTCGCGCAGCCGGTCGAGGATCGGTCCCGGCTCCGGCGGTGCGTCGACCAGGACGCACTCGCCGCCCGGACCGTCGGGGGCGACGATCCAGGCGTTCGTCTGCGCCAGCCAGAGCGTGAGCGGTTCGATCTGCACGCCGGGACCCTAGGTGCCCGTCGGCGCCGCTGATCCGGCGCCTCAGCTCGTGGAGGACCTGCTGGGGCCGCTCCGGGACCCGAGGGCGGTGGCGATGCGCTCGGCCTGCTCGCTCGCCACCAGCGCCTCGACCGTGACCGGCAGCGGGATCGACCAGTTCGGCCACTCGTCCACCGTCCCTGGCATGTTCGGCCGCTCGGCGGCACCTGCAGCGTCCTCCAGGGTGGCGAGGAGGACCCGGGACGGGGCGGCCGACAGGGCCTCGTAGGCGGCGACCACGACCTCGCTCACCGGCGCCTCGTCGGAGAGGCCGGTGGCCTGCCGGAGGCGGTCGCGCACCGCCTCCTCGCCCGACTCGTTCGGCGTCGTCCCGATCGACCGCTGGTCCTCGACGTCGCTGCCGGTCCACATCCCCGCGACGGTTGGCAGGTCGTGGGTCGTCACCGCCGCCAGGGCCTGCTCGGGGAACTGGGCGGGGGCGGTCGGCTCGAACCAGAGCAGGCGGTAGGAGAGCACCTGTCGCTCCCCGAGCTCGCGCCGCACCTCGTCCTCCACGGTGCCGAGGTCCTCGCCCACCACGTAGGCCCGGGCCCGGTGGCTCTCGAGGGCGAGGAGGTCGAGCAGCTCCTCCGCCCGGTAGCGGACGAAGGTCCCCTCACGGGGCCCGGCGCCCTCGGGGATCCAGAACAGCCGGAAGAGCCCCATGACGTGGTCGACCCGCAGCCCGCCGGCGTGGCGGAGCGCAGCGCGGATGGTCTGGATCAGCGGCTCGTAGCGGGCGGCCCGCAGCCTCCACGGGTCGAACGGGGGCAGGCCCCAGTCCTGCCCCCTGGTGTTGAACTCGTCGGGGGGAGCGCCGACCCGCATGTCGAGGGCGAGCACGTCCTGGAACGCCCACCCGTCGGCTCCCCCGGGGTCGAAGCCGACGGCCAGGTCGTTGATCGGTGGGAGCACACCGGACGCGTCAGCCACCTGGGCGTCGAGCAGCCACTGGAGCCAGGCGTGGAACCGGACCCGCCGGGCCTCCTCCGCTGCGAAGGCGGCCACCGCCGAGCCGTCCGGGCGGCGCAGCTCCTGCGGCCAGCCGCGCCAACCGTTCCCGTGGCGCTCGGCCAGGGCGCACCAGGTGGCGAAGGAGGCGAGCGGCGCTCCCTGCTCGTCCAGCCAGGTGTCGAACCCGGGGTCGTCCCCGACGACGGCGAAGCACGCCTCGAGGGCCTGTCGCTTGAGGTCCCACACGGCGTCACGGTCGATGCGGCTCGACCCGTTGAGCGCCCGTCCGGCCGCGGCCAGCGCCTCGAGCTCGACGCCGACGGCGGCGGCGCCCGGCACCTCCTCCACCCGCAGGTAGAGGGGGCTGCGCCAGCGCCTGCTCGTCGGGTAATACGGGCTCGGCTGCTGCGGGAGCGCCGGACCGGGGGCGTGGAGCGGGTTGAGGGCCAGGGCCCCGGCCCCCTGCCCTCGTGCCCAGGCGGCGAGGTCGCGGAGGTCCCCGAGGTCGCCGTGACCCCAGCTCCGGGCGGAGCGGGCGGCGTAGAGCTGGACCGCCCAACCCCAGGTGCGCAGGTCGGGGGGGAGGTGGCAGCGCCCCGGCGAGATGACGAGGCGGGTGGTGGGGCCCCCGTCGAGCGGGTGGAGGTCGTGGTACCCGGGTGGGAGGTCGGGCGGGAGCGCGTCCACGCCACGGCGGGTGGTGCCGTCCTCGAGCACGAGGTCCGCCGGGCTCCGGAGCCACTCCCCGTGACCGGCGCGGACGAACCAGAGGGGCGGCCCCGGGGGAGGGGGGCCGTCGGTGACCCCCATGGTCGACGCGATGGCGTCGAGCGTCTCCTGGGGAGGCTCCTGCCACTGCCCGCTGGCGTCCCAGTAGCCGTGGTCGACGCCCCAGAGCGCCAGGTCCATGGGCGAACCGTACCGATTGCCGGGACCAGGCCCGACCGGCGGGCCTCAGGTGCCGACGGGCGCCGGCCTCGTCCCTCCCGGCAGGCGCAGGCGGCCGTGGACGAGCGCGATCCCGACGACGATCAGCGCGCCGCCTGCGAGGACCCGGAGGTGGAAAGCCTCGTCGAGCAGGACGACGCCCACGGCCACCGCGACCACCGGGATGAGGTAGGTGACGAGCGAGGCGGTGGTCGGACCGAGGTCGGCCACCACGCGGTAGCTGAGGACGTAGGCGCACCCGGTGCCGACCGCTCCGAGGAGCACGACGGCGAGGACCCGGTGCGCCGCCAGGTCGATGCCGCTCGTCGCGGTGGTGAGGGCGGCGAAGGGCGCGAGGAGCACCGCCCCCACGCTCAGCTGCCCGGCCGCCGCCACCTCGGGCGGCAGGTGCAGGAGGTGGGCCTTCATGTACGTGAACGAGTAGCCGTAGCAGGCGCCGGCGAGCACCGACGCGAGCCCGCCGGCGAGCGACGAGCCCGCCAGGTCGGAGCCGCCGACGCCGGCCGCCACCCCCACGCCGCTGAGCCCGACGAGCAGCCCGGCGACGGCCGGCGAGCGCAGCCGCTCGCCCAGCACGGCCGCCCCGAACACGGCGGCGAACAGCGGCGTCGATGCGTTGAGCACGGCCGTGAGGTTCGAGGTGATGCGCTGCTCCCCCCACGCCAGCATCGTGAACGGCAGGGCGTTGCCCATCACCGCCACCACCGCGAAGTGGCGGAGCGAGGACGCGTCCCGGGGGACGCGGAGGCCCTTCGCCCGGCACCAGGCGAGCAGGACCACCGCCCCGAGGGCGATGCGCAGGCCCGCCACCGTCGTCGGCGTCATGCCCTCGACGGCCACCTTGATGAACAGGAACGACCACCCCCAGATGAAGGCGAGGAGGGCGAGACGGGCCATGCGGGCCAGTGTGGCAGCGGCCTGTGACGGGGACTGCGCCGCCTACACTCCGGCGCATGTCGAAGTCCCTGCTCGAGCGCCGGCTCACCGAGGTCGGTGGCCGCCTGCGGGCGCTGCGGGAGGAGCTGGGGGTGGTCGACGAGCAGCTCGCGGCGTTCGTCGACAGCGCCGACGACGCCCGCCTCCGGGCCCTCGTCTCCGAGACGCCGCTGGCCGGCCGCGAGCACACTGATGCCCGCCGCCACGCCGACGCCATGGCCCGTCACCGGGCCGACCTGCTGACCGAGGTCCACAAGCTCGAGCGGGCCCAGGACGACCTGCTCGACCGGCTCGTGGCCGAGGCCCGCCCATGAGCGAGGGCAGCGAGCGTGGCCCGAGCGGTCCGGCCGCAGGCCAGGAGCGGGTGGCGTGACCGCGCGGGTCGTCATCGCCGAGGACGAGGCGATCATCCGGCTCGACCTCAAGGAGACCCTCGAGGACGAGGGCTACGACGTGGTCGGCGAGACGGGCCGCGGCGACGAGGCCGTCGAGCTCGTCCGCCAGCACCGGCCCGACCTCGCCATCCTCGACATCAAGATGCCCGGCATGGACGGCCTCACGGCAGCCCGGGAGATCTCCGGTGAGCGCCTCTCCGCCGTGCTGATCCTCACCGCCTTCTCCCAGCGCGACCTGGTCGAGCGGGCCAGGGACGCCGGCGCCCTCGCCTACCTGGTGAAGCCGTTCCAGCGGACCGAGCTGATCCCCGCCGTCGAGGTCGCCCTCGGTCGCCACCGGGAGATGCAGGCCCTGCACGCCGAGGTGAAGGGGCTCGAGGACCAGCTCGACACCCGCCGGGTCGTCGACCGGGCCAAGGGCGTCCTCATGGACACCCACAAGCTGTCCGAGGGCCAGGCCTTCGACTGGATCCAGAAGACCGCCATGCGCATGCGCCTGACGATGAAGGTGGTCGGCCAGCGCATCATCGACGGGGAGCTCCGACCCGACACGCAGGGCTGACGCGGTGCCTGCGAAGCTGCTCCTGCTCGACGGGAACTCGCTCACCTACCGCGCCTTCTTCGCGCTCCCGACCGACATGGCCACCTCCTCCGGCCAGGTCACCAACGCGGTGTTCGGCTTCACGTCGATGCTGATCAACCTGTTGAAGGACCACCGGCCCGACGCCGTCGCCGTCGCCTTCGACCGACCCGAGCCGACCTTCCGCCACGACCTGGTCCCGACCTACAAGGCCCAGCGGGAGGCGGCGCCCGACATCCTCCGCCAGCAGATGGGGCTCGTGCGCCAGGTCCTCGAGGCGCTCGACATCACCATGCTCGAGCAGGCCGGCGTCGAGGCCGACGACATCATCGCCACCCTCGCCACCCAGGCCCGGGACCGGGGCGACGACGTGATCATCGTGACCGGGGACCGCGACACCTACCAGCTCGTCGAGGACCCCCACGTCAAGGTCCTCTACAACCGCCGCGGCGTCAGCGACTACGTCCTCTACGACGAGGCCGGCATCGCCGAGCGCACCGGGGTGACCCCGGCGCTGTACTCGCAGTACGCCGCCCTGCGTGGGGATCCGTCGGACAACCTGCCCGGTGTCCCTGGCGTCGGGGAGAAGACGGCGGCGAAGCTCATCAACGAGCGTGGCGGCCTCGACGGCATCTTCGCCGACCTGACGTCGCTGACGCCGAAGCTGCGCCAGAACCTGGCGGAGCACGAGGCGCAGGCCCGGAGCAACGCCGCGATGATGGTCCTCAGGCGCGACGTCGAGGTCGACGTGGCCCCCGAGGCGCTCGCCCGGCGGCCGTTCGACCCCGACACCGTCCGCGAGCTGTTCAACTTCCTCGAGTTCCGCACGCTCTACGAGCGGCTCCTCGAAGCGGTCGACGATCCCGCGATCCCGGCCGCCGACGCCCTCGGCGTCCTCGAGTGCGGGACCCGGACGGTCGACTCGGCCGAGGAGGCCGCCGCCCTCCTGCGGGACCTCGCCGGCGACCGGGACACCTCGTTGGCGGTCGCGGCCGCCTGGGAGGGGTCACCGGGGCGCTCGCCGTTGGCGGGGATCGCCTTCGTCACCTCGGTCGAGCCCGGGGAGGCGGCGTGGCTGCCCGGTCCGCTGCTCCAGGACCCTGCCGTGCTCGCCGCGCTGGCCGACCTCGTCGCGCCCGGTGGCCGCCCCCTCGACACCCACAACGCCAAGCCGCTCATGCGCGCCCTCGGTGCGCTCGGGATCGACGTGCGGACCCTCGACATCGACACCGAGGTCGCCTCGTACCTCCTCGACCCGGCCGAGTCGGGCTACCTCCTCCAGGACCTGCTGCTCCGCTACGTCGGCTTGGAGCTGCGGGCCGCGGTGGCCGCCGCCGCCCCCGGGACCCTCGACCTCGAGGGTGCTGCCGACGACCTGGGCGAGGCCACTGGCCGGTTCGCGGTGGCCGTCGCCCGACTCGCCCCCGCCGTCACCGAGGCCCTCGTCAAGCAGGGCCTCCGCGACCTCTACGACCAGATCGAGCGCCCCCTGGTGCGCGTCCTGGCCCGCATGGAGACGCTCGGCGTCGGGGTCGACGCAGACGAGCTGACGGCCCTGAACGAGCGCCTCGCCACCGAGGCCACGATGCTCGAGGCCAGGATCCAGGAGGAGGCGGGCGTCGCCTTCAAGGTGAACTCGACGCCCCAGCTCCGGGCCGTGCTGTTCGACACCCTCGGCCTCGCCCCCAACAAGAAGACGAAGACCGGCTTCTCCACCGATGCCGCCTCCCTCGAGAAGCTCCAGGGCCAGCACCCGGTGATCGACTCGCTGCTGCGGTACCGGGCGGTCGAGAAGCTCCGCTCGACGTACGGCACCGGGCTCCTGGCCGAGGTCGACCCCCTCGACGGCCGGATCCACGCCACCTTCCAGCAGACCGTGGCCCGCACCGGCCGCCTCAGCTCCGACCAGCCGAACCTGCACAACATCCCGGTGCGCACCGAGGAGGGCCGGCAGTTCCGTCGCGCCTTCGTCCCCGCACCGGGGTTCGAGCTCCTCGTCGCCGACTACAACCAGATCGAGCTGCGGGTCATCGCCCACCTCGCCGAGGACCCGGGCCTCATCGGTGCGTTCACCGCCGGGGAGGACATCCACACCGCCACCGCCGCACGGGTCTTCGGGGTCGAGCCGGCGGTGGTCACCTCCGAGCAGCGGGCGAAGGCCAAGATGGTCTCCTACGGCCTCGCCTACGGGATGGAGTCGTACGGGCTCGCCACCCGCCTCTCGATCCCGGTCAGCGAGGCGCAGGTGATCCTCGACGCCTACTTCGCCGCGTTCCCCAACGTCCGCGCCTACATGGACCGCACCGTCCAGGAGGCCCGCCAGCGGGGCTACACCGAGACGCTGATGGGCCGGCGCCGCCCCATCCCCGAGCTCTCCTCCCCCAACCCCCGCATCCGCCAGGCCGGTGAGCGCCAGGCGATGAACGCCGGCATCCAGGGCCTCGCGGCCGACATCTTCAAGGTCGCCCTCGTCGCCCTCGACGCGGCGCTCGAGGAGGAGGGGGTGCGGAGCCGGCTCATCCTCCAGGTCCACGACGAGGTCATCCTCGAGGTCCCTCCCGAGGAGCACGAGACGATGGCCGAGCTCGTCCCCCAGGTCATGGGTGGTGCCTGCGACCTCGAGGTGCCCCTCGCCGTCAACCTCTCGTTCGGCCCCACCTGGGCCGACGCGAAGGGCTAGGACAGCCGTCGAGCCACCTGGCCCCGCCCCGCGCAGGCCAGGTGCGCGCCGCGGGCCGGGCGGCTACTCCTGCTCGACGATGGGTTGGCGGTGGACGATGCGGAGGGCGATGTCGCGGAGCTTCACGTTCTCCCGCTGTGAGGCCGTGCGGAGGAGGTCGAAGGCGCCCTCGTCGTCGAGGGTGTCGGACCTCGCCATGAGCATCCCCTTGGCCTGCTCGATCACCGCCCGGGTCCGCATGGCCTCGGTCATCTGCTGGGCCAGGTCGAAGGCCGCCCAGTAGGCGACGGCGTTGGCCAGGACCGCCGAGGTGGCGGTGGCGAAGTCCTGGGCCACCTCCTCGTCGTCGGTGCTGAAGCCGCGCTTGTCGGGGCTGTAGAAGTTCAGTGCCCCGACACCGTCGTCGCCGGTGACGAGGGGCAGGGAGAGCGTCGACCGGATCCCGTGCTCGAGGCACGCCTGCGCGAACTCCTGGTACTCCGACGGGACCTCCTCGAGGTCGTCGAGGCGGACGGTGGTCCTGGTCCGCCAGGCGTCGAGGCACGGGCCTCGCCCGGTGTCGTACTGGGCCTGGTCGATCTCGGGTGCCTGCTCGTCGGTGAAGACTGCGGTGGTGGGCTGCTCCCGGTCGTCGAGCATGGCCAGGCCGGCGAAGCTCGCGCCGGTGACGGCCTCGACGCTGAGGTCGGCGACCCGCTGGAGGGTGTCGCCGATGGGGACGTCGGCGACGAGGAACTGCCCCAGCGCGCTGAGCGCCTGGTTGCGGGAGCTGGACACGGGGAACCCTTCACCGAACGTGAACGGCGGACCCTGTGGCTCAAGGGACGTCGTCTCGGATGATCCGAGGCGTCAAGTATGGACCGGGAGGCTGCGCATGGGAACCCCGGAGGAGCCCCAGCCACCCTCGACCGTCATCGGCGAGGCGATGAGCCGCCTCCACTGGGAGCTGCGGGACCTGTTCATCTCCTCGCTCCAGTTCGGGGAGATCGGCACCGAGGCAGCCCTCCGCGCCCACCTGGCGACGGGGGAGGGCCTCACCCCGATGCAGCTCGACGTCGTCGTCGCCGCCCTGAACGACGGCCTCCTGATCCGAGGGGACCCGTTCCGCATCTGAGCGCCCGCCGCTCCGAAGGCTGCGCCCCCGCCGCTCAGCGCGACCCATCGAAGGGCGGACCGTCCACCCGGTCCACCGTGGCGATCTGCTCCACGGGGGCTCGCCGCAGCCGCGTCACCTGCTCGGCCGGGTGGCCCAGCGCCAGCGTGGCCGCGAACGCCAGCTCGTCGGGGGCACCGAGGAGCGCCTTCACCTCGGCCTCGCGGCGGGCGTGCATGGTGGTGATGACCCCGCCCAGGCCCTCGGCACGTGCCGCCAGCAGGATGCTCCAGGCGAACGGGTAGACCGACGCCCCGCCGACGATCGTGTAGCGGCCGAGGTCCCGGTCGGTGGCGGCGAGCGCCCGCAGGTCGGCGAAGAGCACGAGCAGCACCGGGACCTCGTCGAGGTGCTCTGCGAAGCCGCCGGGCCCGGCTGCCGCCTGCTCGGCGATCGCCGGCGCCTGCAGGAGGGCGGCGGCCTCGGCCTCGCCGTCGGTGACCGGGGCGAAGGGCGTGAGCCCGGCGCCCGCCATCGCCAGGTACTCGTACCAGCCAGGCAGGTAGAGGTCGCGGAGCCGCCGGCGCGCCTCCGGGTCCTGCACCACCACCACCCGCCAGCCCTGGCGGTTGCCGCCGCTCGGCCCGTGGCGGGCGGTGTCGAGCACCCGGTGGACGACCTCGTCGGGGACGGGGTCGGGACGGAACGACCGGACGGCCCCGGTCGAGCGGAGGGTGCCGACGAGGTCCACCGGGGCACCCTACGGCTGCTGGGTAGGGGGCCGGCATGAGACCCAGCACCCTCGCCATCGTCCTCGCCGGAGGGGCCGGTGGCCGACTCGACCTGCTGACCGAGCACCGGGCCAAGCCGGCCGTGCCCTTCGGGGGGACCCACCGCCTGGTCGACGTGGCGCTGTCGTGCTGCAGCCACGCCGGGATCTCCGACGTGTGGCTGAGCGAGCAGCACAACCCGGCTTCGCTGTCGGACCACCTGGCGAACGGGCGGCCGTGGGACCTCGACCGCACGAGCGGTGGCCTGCTCGTCGTGCACCCGGCCAAGGGCACCGAGCGGGAGGGCTGGCACCAGGGGACCGCCGACGGCCTGTGGCGGCTGGCCCCCCTCATCAGGGAGCTGGCGCCCGACGTCCTCCTCCTGGCATCCGCCGACGCCATCTACCGGATGGACTACGACGGGCTGGTGGGCGCGCACCTGGACGGTGGGGTGGCGGCGACCTTCGTGACCGCCGAGGTCCCCGAGGGAGAGGAGGCGAGCCGCTTCGGCGTCGCCCAGACCTCGGGCGGGCGGATCACCGGTTACGCCTACAAGCCCGAGGACCCGGAGGGGAGCCTGATCACCACCGAGGTCTTCGCCTTCACGCCCACGCCCCTGCTGGACTGCCTCGAAGCGCTGGCCGCCGAGGTGGGCGAGGACGGGCTCGAGGACATCGGGCACGGGGTGCTGCCCTCCCTGGTCGGCTCGGGTGAGGCGCAGGACCTCCGTCACGGGGGCTACTGGCGCGACGTGGGCACCGTCCCGTCGTACTGGCGCGGGCACCAGGAGCTCCTGGGGGACGAGCCCGCCTTCCGGCTCGACGACCCCGAGCTGCCGCTGCTCACGAAGGTGCAGCGCACGGGGCCGGCCCGGCTGCGGCGCACCGCCGAGGTCGACGACAGCCTCCTCGCCCCCGGCAGCGACGTCGCCGGGCGGGTCGAGCGCTCCGTGCTCAGCGGCGGGGTGGTCGTGGAGGAAGGTGCGGTCGTCCGGGAGAGCGTGCTCCTGCCCGGCGTGGTGGTGCGCCGGGGGGCCGTCGTGGAGCGAGCTGTCCTGGACGACGGGGCGGTGGTGGCACCAGAGGTGCGCGTCGGTGGGCCCGGCGACATCGCCCTCGTCGGACGGGGCGAGGAGGTCACCTCGGACCTCCCGGCGGGCGGGCGCCTGCCTGCTCCCGAGGACTGATGCCCCGGCGGGTCCTCGGGCCGGTCGGGGCCTGGGGGCGGGGCCTACGCTCCCGGGCATGGGCCACTGGTTCGAGGCGGCCGCCGACCACCTCGGCCCCGCCTACCTGCGCTACTCGTTCACGAAGGGGACGGTGCAGGAGGTCGACTTCCTGGTGGAGGAGCTCCGGCTCCAGCCGGGGGAGCGGGTGCTGGACGTGGGCTGCGGGCCCGGCCGCCACGCCCACGAGCTGGCGCGGCGCGGCGTCGTGGTGCACGGCATCGACATCGCCACCAGGTTCGTCGAGCTCGCCGCGGCCGATGCTCCGCCCGGTGCGACCTTCGAGCGGCTCGACGCGAGGGAGCTGCACTTCGACGGTGAGTTCGACGCCGCGATCTCGCTCTGCCAGGGGGCGTTCGGCCTCCTCGGCGGTCCTGCCGACGCGGCCGGCACCGGCCCCGCCGCCCCTGACGCCGACGGCCTTGTCCTGGCGGGGATGGCCCGGGCCCTGCGCCCCGGGGGGCGTCTGGCCGTGAGCGCCTTCTCCGCCTACTTCCAGGTCCGGTTCCTCGAGGACTTCGACACCTTCGACGCCGACGCCGGGGTCAACCACGAGCGCACGACCCTGAAGGACGAGGAGGGGCGGGAGGTCCCGTTCGACCTCTGGACCTCGTGCTTCACGCCGCGGGAGCTGCGCCTCCTCGCCGGGGCCGCCGGCCTGCGGGCCCGCCACGTCTGGTCGGTGACGCCGGGGGCGTACCGGGCCGAGCCGCCGACGACGGGCTTCCCCGAGCTCCTCCTCGTGGCCGAGCGCCCGATGGCCGCACCCGGGTGACGAGCGCGTGCGGCCGGTCCCCGCTGGGTAGGTCGGGCCGGACGTCGACCCGACGTCCCGACCAAGGAGATGCTCAATGGAAGGCACCACGTTCAAGCTCACCAAGCTCGTCGGCGAGTCGGCGCAGGGGATCGAGGAGGCCGTCAAGGTCGCGCTCGGGACGTCGGCGGCGAACGTCCACGGGCAGACCTGGTGCCAGGTGACCGACATCCGGGCCAACATCAACGAGCAGGGGGGCGTCGACCGCTGGCAGGTGCAGGTCGAGGTCGCCTTCAAGGTCGACTCCTAGCCCGGGCGAGCGGCGGGCCCACCGGCGGCGCCTCGGGTCGACCGGGTGCCGTGCCGGCGGGCCAGGGCGGGGTCCGGTGCGGCCTCGGGACGGCCCGGCCGGGGCGCGCCCTCCGCCTCGGCCTGCGGCGGAGGCCCCCGGCCTCCCCCCTGGTCGCCCGGCCGCCCGTCGGTAGAGTGGGCGGCGCACTGGTCCCGACCCTCGGGCCATCGTGCCCGGCCCCCCGTGGCCGGCCAACCACTCCGGAAAGCACAGGCGACCGACCTTGTCAGAGCAGTCCACCGACGTCCTCGAGGCGTCAGATCTGGGCTACGAGCCCAACCCCGAGGCAGTCGACCCCGGCGCCGCCGCCGACGACGCCACCATGGGGTCCTTCGACGTCGAGTCCGGCGTCTACACCCCGCGACAGGTCACCTCCAACGACCTCGGCGGGATGAGCTTCGAAGACGCGATCTCCGGCACCATCGTCGAGTTCGACGACGGCGACATCGTCAACGGCACCGTCGTCAAGATCGACAAGGACGAGGTGCTGCTCGACATCGGCTTCAAGAGCGAGGGCGTCATCCCCTCCCGGGAGCTGTCGATCCGCAACGACGTCGACCCCTCCGAGATCGTCTCCCTCGGCGAGGAGATCGAGGCCCTCGTCCTCCAGAAGGAGGACAAGGAGGGACGGCTCGTCCTCTCCAAGAAGCGGGCGCAGTACGAGCGGGCGTGGGGCACGATCGAGCAGCTCAAGGAGGCCGACGGCGTCGTCCGCGGCCCCGTGATCGAGGTCGTCAAGGGCGGCCTCATCGTCGACATCGGCCTGCGCGGCTTCCTCCCCGCCTCCCTCGTCGAGCTCCGTCGGGTCCGCGACCTCGCCCCCTACGTGGGTCGCAACCTCGAGGCCAAGATCATCGAGCTCGACAAGAACCGCAACAACGTCGTCCTCTCCCGTCGTGCCTGGCTCGAGGAGACCCAGAAGGAGCAGCGCGAGGAGTTCCTCGCCAACCTGAAGCCGGGCGAGGTCCGCAAGGGCACCGTCTCCTCTGTGGTCAACTTCGGGGCGTTCGTCGACCTCGGCGGCATGGACGGCCTCGTCCACGTCTCCGAGCTGTCGTGGAAGCACGTCGACCACCCCGGGTCGGTCGTGGCGGTGGGTGACGAGATCGAGGTCCAGGTGCTCGACGTCGACCTCGACAAGGAGCGCATCAGCCTGTCGCTCAAGGCCACCCAGCAGGACCCGTGGCAGGAGTTCGCCACCAACCACCGGGTCGGCGAGCTCGTCTACGGGCGTGTCACCAAGCTCGTGCCGTTCGGCGCCTTCGTGCAGGTGGGCGAGGGCATCGAGGGCCTGGTCCACATCTCGGAGATGAGCCAGCACCACGTCGACCTCCCCGAGCAGGTCGTCACGCCCGGTGAGGAGCTGTGGGTCAAGATCATCGACCTCGACCTCCAGCGCCGCCGGATCAGCCTCTCGATCAAGCAGGCGGCCGAGGGCGGCGTCGTCGCCGCCGAGTACCAGCAGCACTTCGGCGAGCACGCCTACGACGCCGAGGGCAACTACATCGGCCAGCCCATCCCCGAGGGCGAGGTCACCGACGCCGAGACGGCGTGGGCCGAGTACTACGCCGAGTACGGCGACGGCACCACGCCGCCGGCAGCCGAGGCGGGCGCCGGCAGCGGCACCGCCGACGTGCCCGAGGGCGGTGCCGCCCCCGACGCCGAGTCGGCGGCGCTCGACGAGCCGACCGACCCGGAGGCCCCGCCCGCCGGCTGAGCCAGCAGGGTCGAGGACGCAGACGAGCCCGGGCCGGTGGCCCGGGCTCGTCCCGTCCTGGGCGGGAGCCGGACGCCTGCCCACCTCGCGACCCCCGCCGGCGGGGCCGGTGCCGGCCCAGCCCGTCCTGGGCGGGAGCCGGAACTCGTGCCCGGACCTCTCGATGCGCGCCGGGTGCGCCGGGCGCCGGGCCGGTGCTGCGCGACCGCCCCCTCGAGGAGCAGCGGCTCGGCCGCTCCGGGCCTCAGGTGAGCTCGACGAAGATGCACTCGCCGGGGCAGTCCTCGGCGGCGTGCAGCACGGCGGCGTCCCGTCGGGCGGGCACGTCCACGACGCCGTCGGCGCCGCCGGGGTCGTTGCGGACGCCCCAGGCGTCGTGCACGTAGGCGATGCCGTCCTCGAGGATCGTGAACACCTCGGGGCAGTGGTCCACGCACAGGCCGTCACCGGTGCAGAGGTCCTGGTCGATCCACACCCGGAGGCCCATCGTTCCCCCTCGAGCTCGACGTCGGCTCCCAGCATGGACCTCGGGCCGGGAGCCGTCCACCACCCCCCCCGACCGCGCCCGCGGGCGGGCCCCTACGCTCCTGACGTGAAGCTCATCGGCCTGACCGGAGGCATCGGTTCGGGCAAGTCGTCGGTCTCTGCGCTCCTCGCCCGACGCGGCGCCGTGATCGTGGACGCCGACGCCATCACCCGGGACCTCCAGCGCCCGGGTGAGCCGGTGTTCGCCGCGATCGTCGAGCGGTTCGGGGACGGCGTGGTGGCGGCGGACGGGACCCTCGATCGTCCCGCCCTGGCGGCGATCGCGTTCGGGGACCCCTCGGCCCTGGCCGACCTGAACGCCCTGGTCCACCCGGCCGTGGGCGCCGCCATCGCCGCCGCCATCGAGGCGCACGCCGGCACCGACGCGGTGGTGGTCCTCGACGTGCCGCTGCTGGTCGAGTCGACCAACCCCCGGCGCGACCTCGCCGGGCTGCTCGTGGTCGACTGCCCGCTCGACGTGGCGGTCGAGCGCCTGGTGTCGCAGCGGGGCATGGACGAGGCCGACGCCAGGGCGAGGATCGCCCGCCAGGCCAGCCGGGAGCAGCGCCTCGAGCGGGCCGACCACGTGATCGACAACGCAGGGCCACCGGAGGCGCTCCCGGCGCTGGTCGCCGAGGCGTGGGCGTGGGTCGAGGGCCTCCCCGCCCGCTGAGCACGACCCGCTGTCACACCCCCTCGGTACGCTCCGAGCGTGCCTCCGTTCAAGGTCCGGTCCGAGTGGGAGCCGGCGGGCGACCAGCCCGCTGCCATCGCCGCGCTCAGCGAGGGCATCCGCAACGGCGAGCGCTACCAGACGCTCCTCGGCATCACCGGCAGCGGCAAGTCGGCAACGATCGCCTGGACGATCGAGCAGGTCCAGAAGCCGACGCTGGTCATCGCGCCGAACAAGTCGCTGGCGGCGCAGCTCGCCAACGAGTTCCGGGAGCTGTTCCCCGAGAACCGGGTCGAGTACTTCGTCAGCTACTACGACTACTACCAGCCCGAGGCCTACATCCCGTCGAGCGACACCTACATCGAGAAGGACAGCTCGATCAACGACGACATCGACCGCCTGCGCCACTCGGCCACGTCCGCCCTGCTGACCCGCAAGGACGTCATCGTCGTCGCCTCCGTGTCCTGCATCTACGGCCTCGGCTCACCCGAGCAGTACTCGAAGAACCTGCTGGTGGTGAAGGCGGGGGAGGAGCGCGACCAGCGCCAGATCCTCACCCAGCTCGTCGAGATGCGCTACGAGCGCAACGACATGTCCCTCCTGCGGGGCAAGTTCCGGGTCAGGGGCGACACCATCGAGCTGGCCCCGGTGTACGACGAGACGGCCGTGCGCATCGAGTTCTTCGGCGACGAGGTCGAGCGGATCACGCGGGTCGACCCCGTCACCGGCGAGAGCGTCGAGGTCATCGAGGAGCTCGTCGTGTTCCCGGCGACCCACTACGTGGCCGACGACGAGCGGATGAAGGCGGCGATCGGCCGCATCGAGCGCGAGCTGCAGGAGCGCCTCGCCACCTTCGAGGCCGAGGGCAAGCTGCTCGAGGCCCAGCGCCTGCGGATGCGCACGCAGTACGACCTCGAGATGATGGCCGAGGTCGGGGTGTGCAACGGGATCGAGAACTACTCCGCCCCGATCGAGGGCCGGGGTCCGGGCACGCCGCCGAGCACGCTGCTCGACTTCTTCGGCGACGACTACCTGCTCGTCCTCGACGAGAGCCACGTCACGATCCCCCAGCTCCACGGGCAGTACGAGGGTGACCGGTCCCGCAAGCTCACCCTCATCGAGCACGGGTTCAGGCTCCCGTCGGCGGCCGACAACCGGCCGCTCCGCTTCGAGGAGTTCCTCACCCACGTCCACCAGGCCGTGTTCCTGTCGGCCACCCCCGGCTCGTGGGAGCGGGAGCACTCGACCACCTTCGTCGAGCAGATCGTCCGGCCCACGGGCCTGGTCGACCCCGAGGTCATCGTCAAGCCCACGAAGGGCCAGATCGACGACCTCATCGAGCTCATCGGCCAGCGCATCGCCAGCGGCAACCGGGCGCTGGTCACCACCCTCACCAAGAAGATGGCCGAGGACCTCACCGACTACCTGCTCGAGCAGGGCCTGCGGGTCCGGTACCTGCACTCCAACATCGACACCATCCAGCGCATCGAGATCCTCCGCGACCTGCGCCTCGGCGTGTTCGACGTGCTCGTCGGCATCAACCTCCTGCGAGAGGGGCTCGACCTGCCCGAGGTGTCGCTCGTCGCCATCCTCGACGCCGACAAGGAGGGCTTCCTCCGCAGCGACACCTCCCTGATCCAGACCATCGGCCGCGCCGCCCGCAACGTCGACGGCCAGGTGGTGATGTACGCCGACAAGGTGACCGACTCGATGCAGCGGGCGATCGGGGAGACCCAGCGACGGCGCCACCTCCAGCAGGCCTACAACGAGGCCAACGGCATCAACCCGACGACCATCATCAAGGCGATCACCGACATCCTCGCCCACCTCCGTCCGTCCGGCTCGGAGATGGCGCCGGTGCCCGGCCGAGGCGTCGGCGGCAAGGGCTCCCTCCAGACGTCGCGCCGCCGTGCGGAGATCGCCGACCTCCCGGCCAGCGAGCTCGGCCGGCTCATCCTCACGCTCGAGGAGGAGATGCGCGACGCCTCGGCCGACCTGCGCTTCGAGTACGCAGCCAGCATCCGGGACGAGATCGCCGACCTCCGCCGAGAGCTGGCGGCGTCGAGCTGAAGGCGCTGGCGAACGTCCGTTCGCCCGGTTGCGGGGAGCGGTAGGCTGCTGCGGTGTCCGATCGGATCGTGATCAAGGGTGCGAGGGAGCACAACCTCCGGGACATCTCCCTCGAGCTGCCGAGGGACAAGCTCATCGTCCTGACCGGCCTCTCGGGGTCCGGCAAGTCGTCCCTCGCCTTCGACACCATCTACGCCGAGGGCCAGCGGCGCTACGTCGAGTCGCTCTCCTCCTACGCCCGGCAGTTCCTCGGCCAGATGGACAAGCCCGACGTCGACTTCATCGAGGGGCTGTCGCCGGCGATCTCCATCGACCAGAAGACGGCAGGCCGCAACCCGAGGTCCACCGTCGGCACCATCACCGAGGTCTACGACTACCTCCGGCTGCTGTACGCCCGGATCGGGATCCCGCACTGCCCGCTGTGCGGCGCGGTCGTCACCCGACAGACCCCCCAGCAGATCGTCGACCGCATCCTCGAGCTGCCGGAGGGCACGAGGTTCCAGGTCCTGGCGCCGGTGATCAGGGGCCGCAAGGGCAACTACGAGGGCCTGCTCACCGACCTCGCGTCGAAGGGGTACGCGCGCGCCCGGATCGACGGCGAGACCGTCGAGCTGGCCGACGTCGGCTCGCTCGAGCGCTACGAGAACCACACGATCGAGGTCGTCGTCGACCGCCTCGTGCGGCGCGACGGCATCGAGCGCCGCCTCACCGACTCGCTGGAGACGGCGCTCGCGCTGGCGGAGGGGGTCGCCGAGATCCAGGTGGTGCCCCGCGAGGGCGAGGGGCAGGAGGAGGTCCTCACCTTCAGCCAGCACCTCGCCTGCGCCAACGACGGCTGGTCGATGGACGAGCTGGCGCCAAGGAACTTCTCGTTCAACTCGCCCTACGGGGCCTGCTCGCACTGCGACGGCCTGGGCACCCGCTTCGAGGTCGACCCCGAGCTCGTGGTCCCCAACCCCGACCTGTCGGTCCGGGAGGGCGCCATCGCCCCGTTCTCGGCGGGCCGGGCCCAGTTCTTCGAGCGGGTCCTCGAGGCCGTGGCCGAGACCCAGGGCTTCGCCGCGAGCGTCCCCTTCGCCTCGTTGAAGAAGGCCGACCAGCACGCGCTGCTGTACGGCACCGGCACGAAGAAGGTGCAGGTCACCTACAAGAACCGCTACGGCCGGAGCCGCACCTACTCCACGGCGTACGAGGGCGTCATCCCCTACCTCCAGCGCCGCCACGGCGAGGTCGACTCGGACTGGTCCCGGGAGCAGATCGAGTCGTACATGCGGGAGGTCCCCTGCCCGGAGTGCGGTGGGGCGCGCCTCAAGCCCGAGTCGCTGGCCGTCACGGTCGACGGGCGCAGCATCCACGACGTGTGCGTCATGCCGATCCGCGACGCAGCCGAGGTCCTCGCCGCCATCGAGCTGAGCGAGCGGGACCGGATGATCGCCGAGCGGGTGGTCAAGGAGATCAACGCCCGGGTCGGGTTCCTGCTCGACGTCGGCCTCGGCTACCTCAACCTCCACCGCAACGCCGGGACCCTGGCCGGGGGCGAGGCCCAGCGGATCCGCCTCGCCTCCCAGATCGGCTCGGCCCTCGTCGGGGTCCTCTACGTGCTCGACGAGCCCTCGATCGGCCTGCACCAGCGGGACAACCACAAGCTGATCGAGACGTTGCTCCGGCTGCGCGACATCGGCAACACGGTGCTCGTCGTCGAGCACGACGAGGACACGATCCAGATCGCCGACCACGTCGTCGACATCGGTCCCGGCGCCGGTGAGCACGGGGGAGAGGTCGTCTACTCCGGCAACGTCAAGGGCCTCCTGAAGTCGAGGCGCTCGATCACCGGGCAGTACCTCTCGGGGCGGCGGAGCATCCCCGTGCCGGAGATGCGCCGGCCGCCCAACGGCGACTGCATCACCGTGCGCGGTGCCCGGGAGCACAACCTGCAGGACATCGACGTCGAGTTCCCCCTCGGCTGCTTCATCGCCGTCACCGGCGTCTCCGGCTCCGGGAAGTCGACCCTCGTGAACGACATCCTGCTCAAGTCGCTCATGCAGAAGATCTACAAGAGCCGCACCGCCCCCGGCCTGCACAAGACGGTCACCGGCCTCGAGTCGCTCGACAAGGTCATCGCCATCGACCAGTCGCCGATCGGGCGCACCCCCCGGTCCAACCCGGCCACCTACACGGGCGTCTTCGACTCGATCCGCAAGCTGTTCACCCAGACGACCGAGGCCAAGGTCCGGGGCTACCTGCCCGGGCGGTTCAGCTTCAACGTCAAGGGCGGGCGCTGCGAGAGCTGCGCCGGCGACGGCACCATCAAGATCGAGATGCACTTCCTGCCCGACGTGTACGTCCCCTGCGAGGTCTGCAAGGGCGCCCGCTACAACCGCGACACGCTCGACATCCTCTTCAAGGGCAAGAACATCGCCGAGGTGCTCGACATGCCCTGCGAGGAGGGGCTCGAGTTCTTCGCCAACCAGCCGTCGATCAGCCGCCACCTCCAGACCATCGTCGACGTCGGCCTCGGCTACGTGCGCCTCGGGCAGCCCGCCCCCACCCTCTCCGGGGGCGAGGCCCAGCGGGTCAAGCTCGCCTCCGAGCTGGCCAAGCGGTCGACGGGCCACACCATCTACGTCCTCGACGAGCCGACGACCGGCCTCCACTTCGAGGACATCCGCCGCCTGCTCACCGTGCTCGGCCGGCTCGTCGACCAGGGCAACACCGTGCTCGTCATCGAGCACAACCTCGACGTCATCAAGACCGCCGACTGGATCATCGACCTCGGCCCCGAGGGCGGCGACGGCGGTGGCACGGTGGTGGTCGAGGGCACCCCCGAGCAGGTGGCCAAGACCGAGGCCAGCCACACCGGCAGGTTCCTCGCCCCGCTGCTCGAGGTGTAGCGCCCCGGCGGGTCGAGCCCGCCGGGTCGGTCAGGTGATGCTGAGCATCCGCTCGAGCGCCACCTTGGCCCACTCGGTGGTCTCGGGGTCGACCGTGATCTGGTTCACGACCCGCCCTGCCACCAGCTCCTCGAGCACCCAGGCCAGGTGGGGCCCGTCGATCCGGAACATCGTCGAGCACGGGCAGATCAGCGGGTCGAGGCTCACGACGGTCTTGTCGGGGGTCTCGGCGGCGAGGCGCTGCACGAGGTGGATCTCGGTGGCCACGGCGATGGTCGAGCCGGCCGGGGCGGCCTCGACCTCGTTGATGATGAAGTCGGTGGAGCCGACCTTGTCGGCGAGCTCACAGACCTCGTGGCTGGCCTCCGGGTGCGCGATGACGATGCCGTCGGGGTGGGCGGCCCGGAACGCCTCGATGTGGGCGGGCTGGAAGCGCTGGTGGACCGAGCAGTGGCCCTTCCACAGCAGGAAGGTCGCCTCCTTGGCGTCGACCTCGGTCAGGCCGCCGAGGTCGAGGCGGGGGTTCCACACCCGCATGTCCTCGTGGCCGTAGCCCATGGCCAGCCCGGTGTTGCGGCCCAGGTGCTGGTCGGGGAAGAACAGCACCTTGTCGCCCTTGGCCAGGGCCCACTCGAGCACGCCCCGGGCGTTCGTCGAGGTGCACACGGCCCCGCCCTTGCGGCCGACGAACGCCTTGAGCGCAGCCGAGGAGTTCATGTACGTGATGGGCACGAGCCGCTCGATGTCGATGACCTCGGCGAGCGAGTCCCACGCCTCCTCGACGGCGTCGATGTCGGCCATGTCGGCCATCGAGCACCCGGCGTTGAGGTCGGGGAGGATCACCTGCTGGTGGTCGCCGGTGAGGATGTCGGCCGACTCGGCCATGAAGTGCACGCCGCAGAAGACGATGAACTCGGCCTGGGCCTGCGCCTGCGCGAGCACCGAGAGGCGGAACGAGTCGCCGCGGGCGTCAGCCCAACGCATGACCTCGTCCCGCTGGTAGTGGTGGCCGAGGACGAACACCCGCTCGCCGAGCGTCACCTTGGCGGCGGCGATCCACGCGTCGAGCTGTGCCGGGGTCGCGTCGAGGTAGCGGTCGGGCAGTGCGCCCTGCATCCGGAGCATGTTGTGGTTCCTCCCTGGGGGAGCGCTCCGATGGCGGACAGTGCGGACAGCCTGGTCGCCCTGCACGGGGGTGTTGTCCTCGGAACGGATATGTGGCCGCAGTACCAGGACGGCCTCATCCGACTCTAACGCCGCCCCTCGCCCGGCTTGTTCCCGGCGAGGAGCAGTCGACGGCACCGTCCCGCCCTCCCGGCACAATGGGGGCATGGCGGTGCGACGACCTCCGGCGGGGACGATCCCCGACTGCCCGGGGTCGTACCAGTTCAAGGACCGGGACGGCCGGGTCATCTACGTGGGCAAGGCCAAGTCGCTGCGGCAGCGGCTGTCGAGCTACTTCGGCGACCCGCGGCTCATGATGGCCCGGACCGCGCAGATGGTGTCGACGGCGGAGAGCGTCGAGTGGATCGAGGTCCGCAACGAGGTCGAGGCCCTCATGCTCGAGTACAGCCTCATCAAGCAGCACCGGCCGCGGTTCAACGTCCGGCTGCGCGACGACAAGAGCTACCCGTTCCTGGCCGTGACCCTCGGCGACACCTGGCCCCGGGCCCGGGTGATGCGGGGCACGAAGCAGAAGGGCACCCGCTACTTCGGCCCCTACGCCCACGCCTACGCCATCCGGGAGACCCTCGACCTCCTGCTGCGGACCTTCCCGATCCGGACCTGCTCCGACAACAAGTTCGAGCACCACGAGAAGCTCGGGCGCCCGTGCCTGCTGTTCCACATCGAGAAGTGCGCCGGGCCCTGCGTCGGCGAGGTCGAGCGCCCGGACTACGCCCAGCTGGTCGTCGAGCTGTGCGACTTCCTCGACGGCAAGACCGAGCCCGTGGTGAAGCGCCTCGAGGCCGACATGCGGGGCGCCGCCGCCGACCTCGAGTTCGAGCGGGCAGCCCGGCTGCGGGACCGGCTGGCGACGCTGCACAAGGCGGTCGAGAAGCAGCAGATGGTCGGCGAGGGCGACGAGGACCTCGACGTCATCGGGATCGCCGACGACGACCTCGAGGCCTCGGTGCAGGTGTTCTTCGTGCGCCACGGCCGGGTCACCGGGCGCAAGGGCTTCATCGTCGACAAGGTCGAGGACCTGACCTTCCCGGAGCTGATCGGCAAGGTGCTGGAGGGGATGTACTACGAGCCGACGCTCGGCATCCCGAAGCAGGTCGTGCTGCCGGAGCTCCCCGACGACCCCGCGCTCTACGAGGCCTGGCTGTGCGAGCTCAAGGGCACGAAGGTGACGCTCAAGGTCCCGCAGCGAGGCGACAAGCGGGCGCTCCAGGAGACCGTCGTCCGCAACGCCAGGGAGGAGCTGAACCGCCACCGCCTGCGGCGGGCGTCGGACCACAACAGCCGGGCCAGGGCCCTGAACGAGCTGCAGGACCACCTCGAGCTGCCCGAGGCGCCGCTGCGCATCGAGTGCTACGACATGAGCCACATCCAGGGCACCGACTACGTCGGCTCGATGGTGGTCATGGAGGACGCCCTGCCCGCCAAGCGGGAGTACCGCCGCTTCAAGGTGAAGGACGTCCCCGGCAACGACGACTTCGCCGCCATGCGCGAGGTCCTCACCCGGAGGCTCAGCGCCTACCTGGCCGACAGGGAGAAGCCGGTGGGGGAGCGCGGCAAGTTCAGCTACCCGCCCCAGCTCCTCCTCGTCGACGGCGGGAAGGGCCAGCTCAGCGTGGCCGTGGACGTCCTCGAGGAGCTCGGGCTCGAGGACGAGATCCCCGTCGCCTCCCTGGCGAAGCGCTTCGAGGAGGTCTTCCTCCCCGGCCAGTCCGAGCCCGTGCGCATCCCCCGCCAGTCCGAGGCCCTCTACCTCCTCCAGCGGATCCGGGACGAGGCCCATCGCTTCGCCATCGGCTACCACCGCCAGCTCCGCGACAAGCGGATGACCACGAGCGTCCTCGACGACATCCCCGGCCTCGGCCCGACCCGCCAGAAGCGGCTGCGCAAGGAGCTGGGCGGCGTGGCTGCCGTCAAGCAGGCCACCCTCGAGGAGCTGAAGGCCCTGTCGTGGCTGCCCGACCCGGTCGCCGCCGCCGTCTACGAGAAGATCCACGCCCCCGCCAAGCGCCCCGCCCGCCGCCCGAGCCAGCCGGTCCCCTTCACCGGCGACGACACCGGGGCCATGCCCACGTGACCGCCACCACCCCCGACCGGGGGGCGCCGGCCACCCCCGAGCTGGCGGCCAGAACGGGTGCCAGGGACCCCATCCAGCCGCCAGCTCGCAGGGGGCCGTCGGGCACCCCCGAACTGGCGGTCAGAACGGGGGCTGTGGACCCGATCCAGCCGCCAGCTCGCAGGTGGGCGCCGGCCTCCCCCGAGCTGGCGGTCAGGTCGGGGTATGCGGGGCCGATGCAGCCGCCACTACGACGGGGGGCGCCCGCCACGCTCGAACTGGCGGTCAGAACGGGGGCTGGGGGCACGATCCAGCCGCCAGTTCGCAGGTGGGCGCAAGCCGCTCCCGAACTGGCGGTCAGAACGGGTGCCAGGGGCCCGATCCAGCCGCCGGTTCGCAGGTGGGCGCCGGCCGTCCCCGAGCTGGCGGTCAGACCGGGGGCTGAGGACCCGATCCAGCCGCCAGTTCGGCCGGCGCGAGCGCAGGAGCCGGGGTGAGGGAGGACGGTCTCGACCAGCAGGTCGACCTGTGGGAGAGCCACGCCACCTGGTGGCAGGAAGGCTTCACCGAGGGGGCCGACGCCGAGTACACCGAGCAGATCCTCCCGCTCGCGGCAGCCCACCTCGCCGGATGCGACGAGGTGCTCGACGTCGGCACGGGGGAGGGGCAGGTCGCCAGGCTGGCGGTGGCCGGCGGGGCCGCAAGGGTCGTGGGGGTCGACCCCACGCCCGCCCAGGTGGCCGAGGCGGCCAGGCGGGGCGGGGGCCCGAGCTACGCCCGGGCGGCCGCGGCGGCGCTCCCCTTCGACGGCGGTCGCTTCGACGCCGTCGTCGCCTGCCTCGTCTTCGAGCACATCGAGGCGGTCGACGAGGCGATCGCCGAGGTGGCGAGGGTGCTCCGACCGGGCGGGCGGTTCCTGTTCTTCCTCAACCACCCGCTCCTGCAGACGCCGGGCAGCGGATGGATCGACGACCAGGTCCTCGACCCCCCCGAGCAGTACTGGCGCATCGGCCCGTACCTGACGGAGGACCACACCATCGAGGAGGTGGAGAAGGACGTGTTCATCCCGTTCATCCACCGGCCCCTGTCCCGCTACGTCAACGCACTGCTCGACGCCGGGCTCTGCCTGACCCGGATGGAGGAGCCGGCCCCGCCCCCGGGGTTCCTGGCCCGGGCGGCCGAGTACGCCGAGGCGGCGACCATCCCCCGCCTGCTCCTCCTCTGCTGCGAGAAGCGCAGCGAGCGTGACCCGAGGGGCCCGGCCGCAACCGAGGAGCGGGGGACGTGAGCGAGTTCGTGGTCATCACCGGCGAGTCCGGGGCGGGTCGCAGCCAGGCCGCGAACGTCCTCGAGGACCTCGGCTGGTTCGTCATCGACAACCTGCCGCCGGCGCTGATCGACAAGGTGGCCGAGCTCGGCCAGGCCCCGGGCACCTCCATCGCCCGCATCTGCCTGGTGGTCGGCCCCCAGGCCCAGCCCCAGGAGCTCGACCACGCCCTCGCCGGTTTGCGGGTCCACGCCGAGCGGGTGGTCCTGCTGTTCCTGACCGCGTCCGACGAGGTCCTCGTCCGTCGCTACGAGGAGACCCGCCGCCGCCACCCCCTCGCCGACGGCGACCGCATCCTCGAGACCGTCCGGCGCGAGCGGGCCGCCCTCGAGCCCCTCAAGGCCGAGGCCGACCTCGTCGTCGACACGAGCGACCTCAACGTCCACCAGCTGCGTGAGCGCCTGCTCGCGCTCTTCGGTGGGGAGACGCCGGCCACCGACATGCAGACGACGGTGCTGTCCTTCGGGTACCGGCACGGGCTGCCCCTCGACGTCGACCTCGTCCTCGACTGCCGCTTCCTGCCCAACCCCCACTGGATCGAGGAGCTGCGGCCCCGCACCGGGCTCGACCACGGCGTCCGGGACTACGTCCTCGGGTTCCCGCAGACCAAGGAGTTCCTGACCCGCCTCGACCACCTCCTCGACCTGCTCCTGCCGGCCTACGTGGAGGAGGGCAAGAGCTACCTGACCGTGGCCCTCGGCTGCACGGGTGGCCGGCACCGTTCGGTGGCCTTGGCGGAGGAGGTGGCGGAGCGGCTGCGGCTGCGGGGGTACGCCCCCCGGGTCGCCCACCGCGACATCGGGAGGCCGACGCAGTCCACCCAGCTCCCCCCGGCGACGGGCGGGACTGGCACCCCGACGGCCTGAACTGGTGGGATGTGATCTGATCGAGGGACACGACAGCGCTGGCCGGAGGCCGTCGCACGACGAGGGGAACGGAAGAGCATGACCGTACGGGTGGGCATCAACGGCTTCGGGCGCATCGGACGCAACTTCTACCGGGCGGCCAAGAAGGCGGGCGTCGACGTCGACCTGGTGGCGGTGAACGACCTCACCTCGCCCGAGGTCAACGCCAACCTCCTCAAGTACGACTCGACCCACGGCCGGCTCGACGTCGAGGTGAAGGTGACGGCCGACGCCATCACCGTCGGCGACGACTCGATCAAGATCTTCGCCGAGCGGGACCCGAAGGCGCTGCCGTGGGGCGACCTCGGCGTCGACGTCGTCATCGAGTCGACCGGCATCTTCACCGACGGGGAGAAGGCCTCCGCCCACATCGAGGGCGGGGCCCCGAGGGTGATCATCTCCGCCCCCGGCACCAACGTCGACGGCACCTTCGTCGTCGGCGTGAACGACGACACGTTCACGCCCGAGATGAAGATCGTGTCGAACGCCTCGTGCACGACGAACTGCTTCGTCCCGATGATCAAGGTCCTCGACGACGCCTTCGGGGTCGAGAAGGGCCTGATGACGACGGTCCACGCCTACACGAACGACCAGAACCTCCTCGACCTCGCCCACAAGGACCTGCGCCGGGGCCGGGCGGCGGCGGCCAACATCGTCCCGAGCTCGACCGGGGCGGCCCGGGCCACCAGCCTGGTGCTCGAGGCCATGAAGGGCAGGCTCGACGGGACGGCCCTGCGGGTGCCGGTCCAGGACGGCTCGATCACCGACTTCACCGGGATCCTGGGCCGCGAGGTCACGGCTGACGAGGTGAACCAGGCCTTCGAGGCGGCGGCGGGCAGCGGCCCGCTGGCCAAGGTGCTCGTGTACACCACCGACCCCATCGTCAGCTCCGACATCGTCGGCTCGCCCGCGTCGTGCACCTTCGACAGCGAGCTCACCATGGCCATGGGCAGCATGGTCAAGGTCCTCGGCTGGTACGACAACGAGTGGGGCTACTCGAACCGCCTCGTCGACCTGGCCATGATCGTCGGCGCCGCCAACAAGTGAGGCTCCCGCTCCTGGAGGACCTGCCGCCCCTCGACGGGCGGCGGGTCCTCGTGCGGGCCGACTTCAACGTCCCCCTCCGAGCGGTCCCGCCCGAGGGCGAGGCTGTGGGGACCCGCCGCATCACCGACGACCTGCGCATCCAGGCAGCGCTGCCGACCCTGCGCTGGCTGCAGGACCAGGGTGCATCGGTCACCGCGTGCACGCATCTGGGCAGGCCGAAGGGCAAGCCCGACGAGCGGTACTCGCTGCAGCCGGTGAGGGAGCGCCTGGCCGAGCTCGCCCCCGGCGTGGAGCTGCTCGAGAACCTGCGGTTCGACGCCGGGGAGGAGGCCAACGACCCGGCGTTCGTGGCACGCCTGGTCGAGGGCATGGACGCCTACGTGGACGACGCCTTCGGTGCTGCGCACCGGGCGCACGCCTCGATCGTCGGTCCCCCCCTGACCCTGCCGAGCGCCGCCGGCCGGCTGCTGGCCCGGGAGGTCGAGGTGCTCGGCGGGCTGCGTGAGGACCCGCGCCGGCCCTTCGTCGCCATCCTCGGGGGGGCCAAGGTCAGCGACAAGCTCGGGGTGATCCAGGCACTGCTCGGCGTCGCCGACCGGGTCGTCGTGGGCGGGGGCATGTGCTTCACGTTCCTGGCCGCGCGAGGCCACCGGACGGGTTCGTCGCTGCTCGAGGCCGACCAGGTCGACACGTGCCGCGCCCTGCTCGAGGAGCACGGTGAGCGCATCGTGGTGCCCCACGACCTGACCGCCCTCGGCCCCGGCGGCGCCATCGGCGACCCGGGGGCCGGCGGCGAGGTCCGCCAGATCGGTGCCGACGTCCCCGACGGGTGGATGGGCCTCGACATCGGGCCGGGCACCGCGGGCGCCTTCATCGACGTGATCGACGAGGCCCGCACCGTGCTGTGGAACGGCCCGATGGGCGTGTTCGAGGATCCCCGCTTCGCCGCCGGGACACGGGCGGTGGCCGAGGCGGTCGCCGGTGCCCGGGCCTTCACGGTGGTCGGCGGCGGCGACTCCGCGGCTGCGGTGGCCCAGCTCGGCCTCGCCGCCGACATCGACCACGTGTCGACGGGCGGCGGCGCCTCGCTCGAGCTCCTCGAGCAGGGCGACCTGCCCGGGCTCGCCGCCCTGCGCGCCGCCCCCAACGCGGCGCACCTCGACTGACCCGCACCTCGACTGACCCGCACCTCGACTGACCCGCACCTCGACTGACCCGCA
>CADCSY010000022.1 GCA_902805555.1 uncultured Acidimicrobiales bacterium
CGAGGAGCGCCTCGGTGATCCCCCCGCCCCCGAGCACGGTGACCCGCCCGCCGAAGAGCGTCCGCCCGCCGGACCGGCCCCACCGGTCGGCCGTGATGCGTGCCGGCAGCTCCCGCAGCCCGGCCAGGGCCAGCGCCAGCGCGTGCTCGGCGACCGGCTCGGCGTACACGCCCTTGCCACAGGTCCACGTCCGAGCCGGGTCGAGCAGGCCGGCGTAGGTCTCGACGCCGGCCCACGGAAGCTGCACCCACCGCGCGGCGGGGGCGGCGGCGAGGACCGGTTCGAACGCCTCGGCGTCCGGCCCCCCGAACCAGACGAGCCCCTCGGCAGCACCCGGGTCGACCAGCTCGCCGCCCCCGTCGGTGACCGCGGCGGCCACCCAGTCGGGCGCCGACTCGGGTGCGAGGGCGATGCGCGGGGCCGGCATGGCCGGCGACCCTACCGTCGTGGGCCCGGTCCTCGGTCGCCCGGTCAGGGCTGCGTACCCTCGGCGCTCGTGCGCCTCCGACCCCCCCGCAACCCGTCGCTCGAGGAGGGTGAGGATGCGTTGCTCGAGGGCGATCGCGCCTACGAGCCGGGGACGGCCCGGGCCGCGCTGGCGGTCCGGTCCTTCCGCATCGTGTTCGTCGGCTCGTTCCTCTCGAACATCGGCACGTGGATGCAGAACGTCACGCTCGGCGCCTTCGCCTACGAGCTGACCCGCTCCCCCGCCTTCGTCAGCCTGATCGTCTTCGCGCAGCTGGGCCCCATGCTGCTGCTCTCGGTGGTGGGCGGGCTGCTGGCCGACACCGTCGACCGCCGGAAGATCATCGTCCTCGCCCAGTCCGGCCAGCTGCTCGGGTCGATCGCCCTGGCCGCGCTGGTCGGGGTCGACGACCCGCAGCGCTCGGCCATCCTCGCCTGCGTCCTCGCCATCGGCATCGGCAACGCGCTCAACGCCCCGGCGTGGGTGGCGACGATGCCCGACCTCGTGGGCCGGGCCAACCTGGCCGGCGCCATCTCGCTCAACTCGACGCAGATGAACGCCTCACGGGTCGTCGGCCCGGCCATCGCCGGCGCCCTCTACCCCCTCGTCGGCGCGTCGGGGATCTTCCTCGTGAACGCCGTCACCTACGTCGCCGCCATCGGCACGGTGCTGGCCGTGCGCATCCCACCGGTGCGGCGCGACCTCACCGGCCCCCAGGGCATCCGCCGGCTCGCCGGTGGGTTCGCGGTGGCGAAGCGGGACCCGCTCGTCGGACGCATCCTCCTCGTCCTGGTGACGTTCTCGTTCCTGTGCCTGCCGTTCATCGGGCAGATGCCGACGGTGGCGGCGGTCAACCTCGGGATGGACACCGAGAGCCTCGCCTACGGGTTGCTGTACGCCGCCTTCGGGCTCGGGGCGGTGACCGGCGCGATGTCGATCGGCACGTTCCTGGCGGGCGTCGACAAGGAGGACGCCGTGCGGTTCGGCTTCGCCGGGTTCGCAGCCAGCCTCCTGGTGCTCAGCCTCCTCCGCCACCCTGCGCCCGCCTACCCGGTCGTGACGATCGTCGGCTTCACCTACTTCAGCGCCGTCACCGCCCTGAACACCGTCCTGCAGAGCCACCTCGCCGAGGGCGTGCGCGGGCGGGTGATGTCGCTGTGGCTCATGGGCTTCGGGGGCACGGTGCCCCTCGGGCTGCTCTTCGCCGG
>CADCSY010000023.1 GCA_902805555.1 uncultured Acidimicrobiales bacterium
TCCGGCTGCGCCGCGAGCCGGAGCTGGCCCGCGCCGTCGACGACTGGTTCTCCACCCAGCTCGAGGCCGAGCCGCAGCGCCCCGAGCCGCAGATGCCCGACGGCGACTGGCTCGCCTTCGAGCAGGACAAGCACCAGCAGCTGCTCAGCCCCTGATCGTCCCGCACGCCGCCCCGCCCCCGCCGCTCCGAACGAAGGACGCCCCATGACTGCACCGACGCTCACGCCCGGCCAGGACTTCAAGGTCGCCGACCTGTCCCTGGCCGAGTTCGGCCGCAAGGAGATCCGCCTGGCCGAGCACGAGATGCCCGGCCTGATGTCCATGCGCGAGGAGTTCGGCCCGAGTCAGCCGCTGGCCGGCGCCCGGATCACCGGCTCGCTGCACATGACCATCCAGACCGCCGTGCTCATCGAGACCCTGGTCGCCCTCGGCGCGCAGGTCCGCTGGGTCAGCTGCAACATCTTCTCCACCCAGGACCACGCCGCGGCCGCGGTCGCCGTGGGCCCGGACGGCACCCCGGAGGACCCGCAGGGCGTCCCGGTCTTCGCCTGGAAGGGCGAGACGCTGCCGGAGTACTGGTGGTGCACCGAGCAGGTCGTGGCCTGGCCCGACGGCGGTGGCCCGAACATGATCCTCGACGACGGCGGCGACGTCACCCTGCTGATCCACAAGGGGGTCGAGTTCGAGGCGGCCGGCGTGGTGCCGAGCACCGACGACAGCCACTCCGAGGAGTACGGCGTCATCCTGGACGTCCTGCGCCGCTCCCTGGCCGAGGACCCCCAGAAGTTCACCCGCATCGCGGCCGGCATCAAGGGCGTCTCCGAGGAGACCACCACCGGCGTCATGCGGCTCTACGAGTTCGCCAAGGCCGGCTCGCTGCTCTTCCCGGCGATCAACGTGAACGACTCCGTCACCAAGAGCAAGTTCGACAACCTCTACGGCTGCCGGCACTCCCTGGTCGACGGCATCTTCCGGGCCACCGACGTCATGCTGGCCGGCAAGACCTGCGTGGTCTTCGGCTACGGCGACGTCGGCAAGGGCTCGGCCGAGTCGCTGCGCGCCCAGGGCGCCCGCGTCATCGTCACCGAGGTCGACCCGATCTGCGCCCTGCAGGCCGCCATGGAGGGCTTCCAGGTCTCCACGCTCGAGGACGTCCTCGAGACCGCCGACGTCTTCATCACCGCCACCGGCAACAAGGACATCATCCTGGCCGAGGACATGCTCCGGATGAAGCACCAGGCGATCGTGGGCAACATCGGCCACTTCGACAACGAGATCGATGTCGCCGGCCTGGCCAAGATCCCGGGCGTCGTCCGCAACAACATCAAGCCGCAGGTCGACGAGTGGGTCTTCCCGGAGGCCGACGGCCGCCCGGCGCACACCATCCTGCTGCTCAGCGAGGGCCGGCTGCTCAACCTCGGCAACGCGACCGGCCACCCGAGCTTCGTGATGAGCGCCAGCTTCACCAACCAGGTGCTGGCCCAGATCGAGCTGTTCAGCCGCACCGACCAGTACCCGCTGGGCGTCTACGTGCTCCCGAAGCACCTGGACGAGAAGGTCGCCCGGCTGCACCTGGACGCGCTGGGCGTCAAGCTCACCCAGCTCCGCAAGGACCAGGCGGAGTACATCGGCGTGGACGTCGAGGGCCCGTACAAGAGCGAGATGT
>CADCSY010000024.1 GCA_902805555.1 uncultured Acidimicrobiales bacterium
TTGGACCCTGCCCTCGGCCCTCGTAGCTCAGGGGATAGAGCATCGGTTTCCTAAACCGTGTGTCGCAGGTTCGAATCCTGCCGAGGGCGCCCACAGCAGGCCTGGCCAACGACCTGCGGACCAACGGCCAGTCTCATGCAGCGGTGCACCTTCTCCCGTTCTCCAGCGCCCCGACCACATGTCGAGATGCTTGTCGAGGCGACAGCCGATGCGCTGCTGCACCTGGAGGACGACCTCAACCTCGGCACGGCGGTCGCCCGCGGACGAAAGTCCGTTGGCCGTTGCACCGGACGTCCTCGTATTGGCCCCGGGGGGTCGGTGTTCGTCGGCGCACAGCCCTTCGAGCAGGTCGAGCAAGCCGCAGGAGCGCTCCCGGCCGTCGACTCGGTGGTGCGAACGCGGCCGTCCCCCTTTCCCTTCATCGCAACCAAGCAGCTCGCGCCGCACGCTTCTGGACACTAGAGCCAGGCAGCCCCTGACCCCTCGCGACATCCAGGTCGCGCAACGGTCCGCCTAGGGCCTCCGGTCGCGCACCGTCTTGACGAGCGCGAGCGCTCCTGGCTCACGAGCGTGGCATCCGGTGTCGTCCGGGTAGAGGGCGGCGATGGATCGCCCACTCGGCCCGTTCACACCGGCGGTCGACGCCACCGCCGGAGTCGCCGCCGCGGCACTGTTCGGCGCAGCCTCCGCAATCCGCAGGGCGCGGATCTTCCACCCGGACGGCGCAGCCTTCCACGCCACGTTGGTGGTCGATCCGGGGGCCGAACCGGCGACCGGTGCGGCGCTGTTCGATGAGCCCGGCCGACGCTCGGCGATCGTCCGGTTGAGCCGGGGCGCGGGCGTTCCCGAGCCGCTGCCCGACATCTTCGGGTTCGCGCTGCGGGTGCCCGACGCATACGGGCCCGGGCTGCACCAGGACCTGTTGGTCAACACCACCGGCAAGGGGCTCGGGCGGTTCGTGTTCGTCCCCCGTCGAGGGCATGGCGACGGCCAGTACTCGAGCGTGTTGCCCTACCGCATCGGGGAGCAGCTCGTGCTGGTCGGTGCGTCGGCGCTCCCCGGAGCGTGGTCCGGCCCGCCGAACCGCCAGCACGACGTGGTGTCCGCCGCGGAACGCGGCGAGCTGGCCTTCCGCCTCGAGGTCGCCCCGCTCGTCGGTGGCTGGAGGACCGTCGCCACCGTGGAGCTGGGTGGCGCCCTGACGGACGAGGAGTCCGAGAGCCTTCGGTTCAACCCCGTCGAGAACACTGGATCCGGCATCGAACCCGTCGGCTTTTTCCAGACCCTGCGTCGTCGGGCCTACCGCGGGAGCCAGGCGGCGCGACCCCAACCCACAGGCTGAGGCTCCCGCCGGCGGCGCCCGTGAGCAACGGCGGCCATGTTCCAGCCTGGACGAGCCAACCGAGCAGGTGGACGAGAGGGGAGGGCGGCGGGTCAGGTGACGAGCTCGACCGATCGGCGGGTGCGGCGCTGGTCGTCGATCCACCTGAGGGCGCCCTCGACGGTGCCGTCGTGACGCATCACGTTGGCCAGGAGCTCGCCAACCGTGCCGGTCTCGACTGTGTCGGCTGCTACGTCGCGCACGGTGGCCAGGAAGGTGACGACAGGCCCGCCGTTGGCGATGGCGTGGATGGTGGCGGACACCTGCTCGCCGTCGGCCAGCCCGCTGAGGCCGTTGTCCCCGAAGCAGACAAGATGGTCACCGGCCAGCGTGTAGCGGGCGGACACCGAGCGGTCGTCGCCGTGGCGGATCCAGACGGTGTGGAACGAACGGGCCTCTGCGGGCAGTGACACCTCGGCCTCCGGTCTAGTTCTTCTAGTGATGACTAGAACTATCGCTGGGCTGGAGGATGCGGCACAGGGCCGAAGGTCGGATCGTCACCGCCACCTGCTGCCGGTGCACCCACACGCTCTGCCGTCCACGAGCCACCGCCTCCTGCGGCAGTCGGCTCGGAGCCGGTGGCCACCGGGGCGACCCCCGACAGGGCTGCATCGACCAGCCCACGGGCTGACATCGGGCGTGCCGTCCGGCCACGAGCGAGGTCCTGGGATCTTCACCGCCACCTGCTGCCGGTGCACCCGTGCTTTGCCATCGACCAGCCGCCGCCTCCCACGGCAGTCGGCTCGGAGCCGGGGGCCGCGGGGGCCACGCCTTTGGGACGGGGGCGGCGGCCGGAGGTGGTAGAGGTTCAGCCATGGACCTCTTCGCCGTGCTTGCCGCCGAGCGTCAGTCGCTCGCCGACGAGCTCGACACGCTCGACCCGGCTGCCTGGGCCCGGCCGTCCCTGTGCGCCGGGTGGTCGAACCACGTGGTCGCCGCCCACCTGAACATGCCGTGGACGGTGCGCCCGCCTGCGTTCGTCCTCGGGCTGGTGAGCGCCCGAGGGAGCATCGACCGGGCCATCGACCGCTTCGCGCGCCAGACCGCCGATCGCCTCGATCCCCAGGCCTGCGTCGACCTGCTCCGGGCAAACGCGACGAGCCGACGCACGCCCCCCGGCCTCGGCCCGGAGGCGCCCCTCGCCGACCTGGTCGTCCACGGGGCGGACATCCTGCACCCCCTCGGCAGGTCCCGCTCGGTCTCACCCCAGGCGCTGCGCAGCGCCCTCACCTTCGTCACCAGCAGGAAGGCTGTCCTGGGCTTTGGTGCACGGTCGATCAGCGACCTCACCGTCGAGGCCACCGACATCGACCTCCGGCTCGGCTCTGGTCCTGCACTCGTGTCGGGCTCGGCGCTTGCGCTGTGCGGCGCGCTGCTCGGCCGGGCCGACCACCTCTCCGACCTCACCGGCGACGGCGTCAGCCGCCTGCGGTCCGGCTGACCACCCCGGGGCCGACGGGCGCAACCCGCCTGCGCCCGACTCCCTGAGCACGCATCGGCCGAACCGACGGCGTGACCCGCCTCTGGTCCGGTCATCGACGACAGCACGGCCCGCCCACCGGAGTCGGTCAGTGACGACCCGTCCACCGGGTCGGCGACGGCGTCACCGGCCGCCACCGCTTCGGCCGTGATGCCGATCCGGCGAATGAGCGACGAGGTGATCGGGAGCCGGAAGGCTGCGTGACACGGCGCCGCTCCGGTCACCGACCCAACCCACCCCGCGACCGTCACCGCATGACCAGCGCCGCTCCGGACACTGACGACCAGTGCGGCAGGTCGAGGACGGGATGAGACGCCTTCGCTCCGGTCACCCGCCACCGTCGGGCGGATCGACGGCGTGACCGCCCCCCAGCCGGTCGCCGACGCTCACGCCGGCGGGTCGGTGAGGGTGACACGCTTCCCCTCCGGTTCACCGTCCCACGGATCTTGCGGCCCGACCACCGCCTGAGCCCCGCCGCTCCGGTCGCTCACCATCCCGCCCGCGCCCTGAAGAGTCGTGACCCGCCCGACGCTTCGGTCGCTGACCACCAGCCCGCGGCCCGACGACCTCATGACCGTGCTCCGGTCGCTGACGACCATCGGCAGCCGACGCCGCGTGACCCCCCTGGAGCTCCGGTCGCTGACCGCCAGCCCCTGCGGCCCGACGACCCCGTGACCGCCTGCGCTTCGGTCACCGTCCACCCGACCGCCGGCGTCGAGGAGGCGCCTCCCCCGCCTCCACTCCGGTCGATGGCGACCCGTCCCGCGACGTCGGCGGGCAGGGAGGCCACGGGGTCGCCGGCGCAGCTGACTGGTTCGACCGTCGCCCTCCGGGGCGAATCCGCACGGGTCGATCGAGGGAGCCAGGCGAAGACCAAGATCCACTTGGAGACGACGTGCGTCCGCCTCGCCACGCACGGCGGTGGGTCGCCACCGGACCTGCTGGAGCGTTCCACGAGCGTTCACCTGCCGGCCAGGGAGGACACATCCCCTCGTGCGCCGCAGTGTGCTTTGCTCTGCCCATGGACCGCAGAACGCTGCTCAAGGCCGGCGGCGGAGCCCTGGCTCTGTCCGCCCTCGACATGGTGCCCGGCGGACTGATGGTCGCCGAGGCCCACCAGCCGTCGGGGGGGCCCGGCGCCGCGCCCTTCACCCTCGGGGTGGCGTCCGGGGACCCCCTGCCGAAGAGCGTCGTCCTCTGGACCCGTCTCGCCACCGACCCGTTCGACGGCGGCGCCGGGACCAGGCAGGTGCACGTGAAGTGGGAGGTCGCAGCGGATGAGCACTTCAGACGGGTCGTGCGCAGGGGCAACACGATGGCGGGGCCCGAGCTCGGCTACTCGGTCCACGTCGAGGTGAAGGGCCTGCGGCCGTCGACGACCTACTGGTACCGCTTCAGGTCCAGGGGCGCCATCAGCCCCGTCGGCCGCACCAGGACCGCCCCCTCGGCCGGGGCATCGCCCCCCTCGCTGCGCTTCGCCTTCGCGTCCTGCCAGCAGTGGCAGCGGGGCTACTACACGGCGTACCGCCACATGGCCGAGCAGGACCTCGACCTCGTGATCCACCTCGGCGACTACATCTACGAGGGCAACCTCAACAACTTCGAGGTCCGCGCTGCCCCGCCCGAGCCGGTGCGGCCCGAGCCGATGGACCTCGCCTCCTACCGCAACCGCTACGCGCTCTACAAGCTCGACGCCGACCTGCAGGCGGCGCACGCCGCCTTCCCGTTCCTCGTCACGTGGGACGACCACGAGGTCGAGAACAACTACGCGAGCGACATCTCCCAGGTCGACGCCGAGCCCGACCAGGACCGGGCCGTGTTCCGCCAGCGCCGGGCTGCGGCGTACCAGGCCTGGTACGAGCACATGCCCGTCCGCGCCTCCCAGGTCCCGGCCGGGCCCGACCTGCTGCTCTACCGCCGCCTCCGGTTCGGCGACCTCGCCGAGATCAACATGCTCGACACCCGCCAGTACCGCAGCGACCAGGCCTGCGGCGGCGGCCTGACCCCGCCGTGCGACGAGCTCGTCGACCCGGCCCGCACGATCACGGGACCCGAGCAGGAGTCGTGGCTGCTCGACGGGCTCGCGACCTCCCGCTCCCGCTGGAAGGTGCTGGCCCAGCAGGTGTTCATGGCCCAGCTCGACATCGCCCCGGGCCCCGACGCCCTCCTCAACACCGACGGCTGGGACGGCTACCCCGCCTCTCGCGACCGGTTGTTCGGCTTCATCGCCGACCGGGAGGTGAGCGACGTGGTCGTGCTGACCGGCGACATCCACACCAGCTGGGTGAACGACCTCAAGGCCGACTTCGCCGACCCTGCGTCGGCCACCCTGGCCACCGAGTTCGTCGGCACCTCGATCAGCTCGGACGGCGACGGCGACGACAACGGCATCAGCGCCCTGCTGCCGGGGAACCCCCACATCAAGTTCTTCTCCAACCGGCGCGGCTTCGTCCAGTGCGAGCTCACCCGCCGCGAGTGGCGCACCGACTACCAGGAGGTGCCCTACGTGACCCGACCCGACGCACCCCTCACCACGAGGGCCAGCTTCGTCGTCGAGTCGGGCCGTCCCGGCGCCGAGCAGGTCGGCGGAGCACCAATCGTCTGACCGTCCGGCGGACGCCGCACGTCAGCGGTGGCCCGTCCGCGAGGCGCCGCCGGGCCCTCCCTGCGCAAGGTGCGGGGGCGGGCTCGCAGCCGTCGGGTGGCGGCACCAGGAGGCGGTCGCCCCCGCGGCAGGCGGTGAGCCCGCCACATGGACCGACGGACGCGTCCGGGCCGAGACGGGGTCCGGCGCTAGCGTCACTGCCCCTCGGCGCCGACGCACCACACCCGCCCCTCACCAGCACCCGGAGGACCATGAAGCTCCATGCTCGAGCCCGGGCGCTCGCCGCCGCCTGGGCGTTGGCGGCCGTGCTCACGGCGTGTGGGAGCGACGCCGATGGCGACGGGGAGCGGGCCGCCGCCGGCACGGACGAGGTGACGACCGCCTCGACGGCGCAGGGAGGGACGCGAGCGGCTGCGCCCGATGCCGCCATCGAGGGCACGGTGACGGTGTTCGCAGCCGCGTCGCTCACCGACGCGTTCGAGGAGGTGGCTGCGGCGTTCGAGGCGGGCAACCGCGAGGTGACGGTCGAGCTCAGCTTCGCCAGCTCCTCGACGCTGCGGGAGCAGATCCTGGCCGGCGCACCGGCCGACGTGTTCGCGTCCGCCAACCAGTCGAACGTGGAGGAGCTGGTGGAGGCCGGCGCTGCGACCGGCGCCGCCGACTTCGTCGAGAACGAGCTGCAGATCGTGGTGCCGGCCGGGAACCCGGGGGCGGTGAAGGGGCTGGCCGACCTCGCCGACGACGACCTCCTCGTCGGGCTGTGCGCGCAGGAGGTGCCCTGCGGCCAGCTGGGACGGGAGGCCCTGGCCAAGGCCGGCGTGACCCCCTCGATCGACACCGACGAGCCGGATGTCCGCTCGCTGCTGACCAAGGTCGGGGCCGGGGAGCTCGACGTCGGGCTCGTCTACCGCACCGACGTGCTGGCCGCGGGGGAGGCGGTCGAGGGGATCGACCTCGCCCCCGACCAGGAGGTGACGACCACCTATCCCATCACCACGCTCACAGATGGGGGCAACCCCGAGGCGGGGGCGGCCTTCGTGGCCTTCGTCCTCTCGGCACGGGGCCAGGAGATCCTCGCCTCCTACGGCTTCGACCCGCCGTGAGCCTCCGCCCCGGCAGACGGTCGCCCATGCGAGGTCGCACGCCGTGGGTGGTCGTCCCGCTGGCCGCCGTCGGCGTCGCCTACGTGGCGCTCCCCTTCGCCGCGCTGCTTCAGCGGGCGCCGTGGACGAGCCTCCTCGACGAGGTCCGCCGGCCCGTCGTCACCGATGCGCTGCAGCTGAGCGTCACCACGGCCTTGGCTGCGACCGCCTTCTCCCTCGTCATCGGGATCCCGCTCGCCTGGGTGCTGGCCCGCACGAGCATCCCCGGGCGTTCGTCGGTACGGGCCCTCGTGACGCTGCCGATGGTCCTGCCGCCGGTGGTGGGAGGCGCTGCGCTGCTGTTCGCCTTCGGCCGGCGGGGCCTGCTGGGCGGGCCGGTCTACGACACCACCGGCCTGCTGCTCCCCTTCTCGGCGTGGGGAGTGGTCGCCGCGAACACCTTCGTGGCCATGCCGTTCCTCGTCCTCACCGTCGAGTCGGGCCTGCGAGCGGCCGACACCCGGTACGAGGACGCCGCAGCCACGCTCGGCGCCAGCCGGTGGACGATCTTCCGGCGGGTCACCGTCCCCAACGCCGCACCCTCGATCATCACCGGCGCCCTGCTGTGCTGGGCGAGGGCACTGGGCGAGTTCGGGGCCACCGTCACCTTCGCGGGCAACCTCCAGGGCCGGACGCAGACGATGCCGCTCGCCGTCTTCCTCGCCCTCGAGTCCGACCGGGATGCCGCCATCGCCCTCTCCCTGGTGCTGATCGCCGTGTCGCTGGCCGTCCTCGTCCCGCTCCGCGACCGCTGGCTGGCGGGCTGAGTGCTGCACGCCGTCCTCGGGGTCCACCTCGGGGACCTCCACCTCGACATCGACCTCCGCATCGACGACGGGGAGGTGGTCGCGCTCCTCGGTCCCAACGGCGCCGGGAAGACCACGGCGCTGCGGGCCATCGCCGGCCTGCACCCGCTCGACCACGGCCGCATCACGCTGGACGACACCGTCGTCGACGACCCCGGGACCGGCACCTTCGTGCCCACGGCCGAGCGCTCGATGGGGATGGTGTTCCAGGACCACCTCCTCTTCCCCCGCCAGTCGGCGCTCGACAACGTCGCCTTCGGGCTCCGGGCCAGGGGGGCCAGCAAGGCCGCCGCCCGTCACGCCGCCCGGGCCTGGCTCGACCGCTTCGACCTCACCGACCACGCCGGGGCCCTGCCACGGACGCTCTCCGGCGGCCAGTCCCAGCGGGTCGCCCTGGCCAGAGCCCTCGCCACCGAGCCACGCCTCCTCCTCCTCGACGAGCCGCTCGCCGCGCTCGACGCCAGCACCCGGCTGCGGGTCCGCACCGAGCTCAGGCGCCACCTCGCGACCTTCGCCGGCGCCCGCCTCCTCGTGACCCACGACCCCCTCGACGCCATCGTGCTCGCCGACCGGCTCGTCATCCTCGAGGCGGGTCGCGTCACCCAGACCGGCACGCCTGCACTGGTGACGTCCCGCCCGGCCTCCCGCTACGTCGCCGAGCTCGTCGGCATCAACCTGCTGGGGGGTGTCGCCGACGGGGAGCGGGGCGTCCTCCTCGAGTCCGGGACGGTGCTCACGGTGGCCGACCCGCTCCCCGGGCAAGAGGTGTCGGTGGCCATCCGCCCCCGAGCGATCGCGCTCCACCGCCACCAGCCAGACGGCAGCCCCCGCAACGCGTGGAGGGCGACGGTCGCCGACCTCGAGGCCGACCGGGACCGGGTGCGCGTCACGCTCGCAGGTCCCGTACCGGTGACCGCCGAGCTCACCCCCGCCGCCGTCGCCGAGCTCGACCTCGCCCACGGGACCCCCGTCTGGGCCTCGGTCAAGGCGGTCGACCTCACGACCTACGAGCGGTGAGCGTGGTCGTCGACCGGCTGCGTCGGCGGCGTGACCGGAGGCCAGGTGCGCCGTCCCGGCCGGCGCCGACTGCGACGAGCTTCCCCCTCCGGGGTCGACTCGGAGGCGACAGGGGCGGTGACCTCATCCCGCTCCGGGAGGCGGCAGCGGTCTGGTTGAAGGTGTCGCTCCAGAGCTTCGGAGGACCGGCAGGCCAGATCGCCGTGATGCACCGGGAGCTCGTCGAGGACCGCCGCTGGATCGGGGAACGGCGCTTCCTCCACGCCCTGAGCTTCTGCACCCTGCTCCCCGGCCCGGAGGCGCAGCAGCTGTCCATCTACCTCGGCTGGCTGCTCAACGGCACGGCAGGGGGCCTGATCGCCGGGTGCCTGTTCGTGCTCCCGGGCTTCCTCGCGATCATGGCCCTCTCGGTCGTGTACGCCGGGTGGGGTGGGACGGTGGGCGTCGCCGCCCTGTTCGCCGGCGTCGCCCCGGCCGTGATCGCCGTGGTCACCCAGGCGGTCATCCGTCTCGGCCGCCGGGCCCTGGGCAACCGGGTGCTCGTCGCGCTGGCCGCCCTCTCCTTCGTCGCCCTCGCGCTCCTCTCGGTCCCGTTCCCCGTCGTCATCGGCGCGGCCGGCCTGGTCGGCTTCGTCGTGGGGCGGGCCCGCCCGGCGTGGTTCCGCTCCGACCGCGCTGAGGCGACCCCCGCCGACGGGCCGGTGCCCCTGATCCCCGACGACAGCCTCCACCAGGCCGCCCGATCGCCCGGACGGTCGACCCGCATCCTGGCGGTCGGCGCCGTCGTGTGGGCCGCCCCGGTGGTGGGGCTCGGGGTGGTCCTCGGGGGGAGCCACGTCTTCGTCCAGGAGGCCCGGTTCTTCAGCGGGGCTGCGCTCGTCACGTTCGGCGGCGGCTACGCCGTGCTCTCCTACGTGGCACAGCAGGCGGTGGAGGTCTACGGCTGGCTGGCACCGGGCGAGATGGTCACCGGCCTCGCCATGGCGGAGACGACGCCGGGGCCGCTCATCCAGGTGGTGCAGTTCGTCGGGTTCATGGGCGCCTACCGGCAGCCCGGCAGCCTCGACCCCTGGGTGGCCGCAGCGCTCGGGGCGACCCTCGTCACCTGGGTCACCTACGTCCCGTGCTTCTTGTTCATCTTCTTGGGCGCCCCGCACGTCGAGCGGCTGCGCCACGACCGCCGTCTGGCCGCCGTCCTCACCGCCATCACCGCAGCCGTCGTGGGGGTGATCGCGGACCTGGCCGTGTACTTCGCGGTGCACACCCTCTTCTCGAGGACCGACGACCGGATGTTCGGCCCGCTGGGCATCGAGGTGCCGGACCCGGCGACGACGAGCCCGCTCGCCGTCGGCGTCGCCGGCCTCGCCTTCCTCCTGCTCTTCAGGCTCCGGTGGAGCGTTCCCAGGACGCTCGGCGCCTGTGCGGTGCTCGGCGGCACCATCCACCTGCTCAGCAGCTGAGCCCCCCGACCACGACGGGCGGCGCCGAGGTCGGAGGGATCAGCGCCGGGGCGGGTCGCCTGATCAGAGGAGCTGCGTCGGCGACCGGGTGGCCCGCAACGTCTCGTGCTCGCACGGACGACGCTGCGGACCACCCCTCTCGACGAGGCGTGGACCGCTCCGTCCGGGACGGCTCAGGGGATGATGATGACCTGCTCGGCGAGCAGGTCCTCGGGCACGAGGATGCCGTTGCGGGCCGCGATGTAGGGCCAGGCGTCGCCGTTGCCGTAGTGCTGGATGGCCATCTTGTAGAGGGTCCCACCCATGCCGAGGACCTGCTGGATCTCGTGCGCAGCAGCCGGGGCCGGAGCAGCCTGGACCGGAGCAGCCTGGACCGGAGCAGCCTGGACCGGAGCAGCCTGGACCGCAGCAGCCTGGACCGGAGCAGCCTGGGCTGCGCCGCCCGCCAGGAACTCCCGGACGAGGGGTCGCAGGGCGGGCCACCCGTTGTACGGCGCGTCCCAGTGCCGCTGCGCCTCACCCGAGGTGAAGGTGTGCCAGGCGCCGAAGCTCGTGCCGGCAGACGAGATGTCGTACATGGCCCTGGCCGCCTGCACCGGGTCGTCGGCCGTGGCGTCGCTGATCGCCGGCCACCAGTACGAGTTGATCTGGTAGAGGCCACGGTCGGCGTGGGACTGCGACCCGTCCGCTGCGTAGACCCAACCCGGGCCGGCCACGCCGAGCTGCGTGCCGGCGGGCTGGTTCCCGAACTCGGGGTGCCAGTTCCGCAGACCGCTGTAGAGCGAGGACTCGGCGATGGCGATCGAGGTGGCGGTGAGCAGCTGCTCCTCGGTGTGGAAGCCGCCCGCGTGGGCGCTCTGGATCGTCTCGGTGATCGAGAGCTGCTCGCCGGCGTACGTCATGTCGGTCGCCGCGCTGGCCGGGCTCGCACCGACCACGGTCGCCGACACGACCAGCGTCGCCAGCAGCGTCACCGCCGCCGAGGCGCGCTTGAAGAGACGGGGGGATGGCATCAGGGGGTTCTCCTGGGGGGTTGGAGCGAGGGGGCGCCGTCACATGACGATCGCCTGACCAGTTGGTCACGAAACCGTAACACGGTGACCCCGGGCCGTGGTGACGCGACCGCGAACGGACGGCAACTTCGCCGTTGCCTCCCGTCCGCATGCTGCGACCGCGCACCGTGGGCAGTCGTCGCCTGGTTACTGTCCCCAGGTGCGGGGCCGCGGGGATCGTTGGTCGTGGGCGGCGGTGGGGGTCTCCGCCACGGCCGCCGTCGTCGCCCTCGCCACCCACGAGATGTGGCGCGACGAGTGGCAGGCGTGGTTGCTGGCCGACAACAGCTCCTCCCTGCGCCAGCTGCTCTCCGACGTGCGCCACGAGGGCCACTCCCCGCTCTGGCACGTCCTGCTCTTCGGCCTCTCGCGCATCGGCTCGGTCGAGCTCATGCGCCTGCTCGTGGCCGCTGTGGCGGTGGCCTCGACTGCCGTGGTCGCGTGGTTCGGGCCGTTCCGCAGCTGGCAGAAGCCGGTCTTCGCCCTCGGCTACTTCTCGGCGTTCGAGTACCTGGCCGTCAGTCGGCCCTACGGGCTCAGCGCGCTCCTCGCCTTCACCTACGCCGCCCTCTCGTGGAGCTCGAACCGGGATCACACCGGTTGGCGGGCGGTCCTCCTGGTGCTGCTCGCCCTCACGAGCGTCTACGGCGCGATGTTGGCGCTGGTGCTGGGCGCCGCAGCCGTGCTCGAGCGGTGGCCGAGGCGGCCGCCGAGCGCGCTCGTCCCGGCAGCCGCAGCTGCGGCCGGGGTGGGCCTGTCACTCGTGCTGGCACGACCACGTGCGACGACGACCGGGTTCTTCTCGTCGAGCCCGCTGCTCAACCCGTTCCTCGGCCTCGACCCCGATCGCATCGACCTCCGCCAGGTGGTGCGAGCGCTCGTGCCCGTCCCGCCACTGCGCCACGACGGCTGGTGGGACAACAGCGTCGTCGACTCGCCGAGCGGCGTCGTCGTCGGGCTCTTCGCCGCCGTCGCGATCGGGATCGTCGCCCTCGGGCTGCGGCGGTCACCGGTCTCGGTGGCCATGTGGGTCGCAGGCGTCGCCGGGTTCCTGGTCTTCGGCTACGTCGTGTACACGGGCTCGATCTACCACTACGGGCACCTCTACGTGCTCGCCGTCGCCGCGATCTGGGCGGGCTCGTCACGGGCCGGGGCGGCCGTCGACCAGCGCATGGTCGTCGCCCTCCTCGGGGTGCAGGCGCTCGGCGGCGTCGCCGCCCTCGCCCTCGATGCGACAGGACCGTTCTCCAACGGGGAGCAGGTGGCGGCGGTGGTCGACGGGGAGGAGGTCGTGGTCGTCGACCCCGACTGGTTCGGCGCCACCGTCGCCGGCGAGCGAGGCAGCAGCGTGCTCATGGCCGCCTCGAACGAGCAACGGACCTTCGTCCGGTGGAACGAGGGGAGGGAGTGCCGGGAGGGCGCCGCACCCCTGTGCCTCGACCTGGACGAGGTGCTGGCGCGAGCCGATCGGGCGGGGGCCGACGTGCTCGTCCTGCCGCCCGAGGTGCGGCTCCCCCCGTCGGCGCCGTGGCGTCTGCTCGAGGTGCTCGACGGGGCTGCCACCGACGAGGACTTCGCCGTGCACCGCCGCACGGGCTGACCGGCCGGGTCTCCTGGGCGCGGCAGGGACCGGGACGGGCTCGCTCGCTCGCTCAGCCCACGCTCGAGCCCGGGACGTCGGGGTACGCGAGGGGGCACGCCGGTGCGAGCGCCTCCTGCGTGGTGGGATCCACCTCCGTCAAGAAGGTGGCGTGGAAGCGGTTGATCATGTTGGACAGCCCGACCGTGAAGCAGAGCTCGATGATCTGCTCGTCGTCGAAGTGCTCGGCGAGGGCGCCGTAGGTGGCGTCGTCGATCACGTCCATCCGGGTGGCGCGCTGGGCGTAGCGCACGATCGCCGCCTCATCAGGGTCGTAGAGACCCTCCGGGAGGGGGTCGTCACCGAGGTGGGCGAGCTTCTCCTCGGTCAGGCCTGCCGCTCGACCGAGCAGCACGTGGGTGGGGATTCAATAGTGGCAGTCGTTGGTGAGCGAGGCGGTGAGGTACGCGAGCTCCCGCTGCGCGGGGCTCATCGTGTTGTCGAAGTAGACGACGGTCCCGAACCTCACCATCGCGTCGAGGGCCCGAGGGTGGTTGGCGGCCGCCCGGTACACGTTGGGAGCCACGCTGCGGCCCCGAGTGCCGGTGACGCGGTCGAGGACCTCGCGGGCGAGCGGGTCGGCCCCCTCGTCCCCTGGGTCGACGAGCGGCAGCCGTCCCATCGCGCCGACCGTACACCGAGCCGTTCGGCAGGACCGCCGGTGGGCATGGCTAGCGTGACCGGCCGGAGTCCGACGTGCGCTGGGGGGATGCGATGTCCGTGCTCGAGGTCGAGGTGGAGCCGGGCGCAGCCGGGTTCGACGCCGGACGGCTGGCCAGGATCGATGCCCACTTCGGCCGCTACGTCGACGACGGGCGGCTCCCCGGCTGGCTCGTGCTGGTCGCCCGCAGGGGCCAGATCGTGCACCTGTCGACCTGCGGCCAGCGGGACGTCGAGGCGGCCGCCCCGGTGGAGCTCGACACCGTGTGGCGCATCTACTCGATGACGAAGCCGATCACCTCGGTGGCGGCGATGATGCTGTACGAGGAGGGCGGGTTCGAGCTGAAGGACCCGATCGCACGGTGGCTCCCCGCCTTCGCCGACACCAAGGTGTACAGGTCCGGATCGACCGTGAACCCGGTGCTCGAGGCCCAGATCGAACCCATCCGGGTGTGGCACCTCCTCACCCACACCTCCGGGCTGACGTACGGGTTCCACCACGCCACCCCCGTCGACGCCATGTACCGGGCCGGGGGCTACGAGTGGGGCGCCCCCGGGAAGCTGTCCCTGGCCGAGCACTGCGAGCGCTGGGCCTCGTTCCCGCTGCTGTTCCAACCGGGGAGCGAGTGGAACTACGGCGTCAGCACCGACGTGCTCGGTCGTCTCGTCGAGGTCGTGTCCGGCCAGCCCCTCGACGTGTTCCTGCGGGAGCGGATCTTCGAGCCACTCGGCATGACCGAGACCGACTTCTTCGTCCCCGAGGCCGACCACGACCGGCTGGCGGCGCTCTACGTCCCGTCACCGACCACCCGCCGGGCCGTCCGGGCCGACGCCATGGGCCAGGTGGCGAAGGCCGAGCCGGACTTCCTCTCGGGCGGTGGCGGCCTCGTCTCGACCGCGGCGGACTACCACCGCTTCACACAGATGCTGCTCGGCGGCGGGCAGCTCGACGGCGTCCGGCTGCTCGGCACCCGGACACTGCGCTACATGGCGAGCAACCACCTGCCCGGCGGGGCAGACCTCGAGGCCTTCGGGAGGCCGCTGTTCGCCGAGACCTCCTTCGCCGGCGTCGGCTTCGGGCTCGGCTTCTCGGTCGTCCAGAGCCCGGTCGACAACAAGGTGCTGTCCTCGGCCGGGGAGCTCGCGTGGGGCGGTGCGGCAAGCACCGCGTTCTGGGTGGACCCGACGGAGGAGATCACCGCCCTGTTCCTCACGCAGCTGCTGCCCTCGAGCACCCATCCGATCCGCTCACAGCTGAAGCAGCTCGTCTACCAGGCGCTCGTGGACTGAGCAGCCGCCTCCTCACTGACAGCAGTCCTCACACCACGGACCGACGTGCCGATGGCACGGGATGGTCGAACGAAGCACCTCACGGCGCGCCCGGTCCCGCCTCGCCCTCGCCGCCGGCGTCGGCCTCCTGCTCGCTGGGGCGCCCCCCGTCCCGGTCGGGGCCCAGGCCTCGGCGCAGCCCACGCTCCGCTGGGAGCGCCAGCTGGGCGGGATCGTGCGCGAGTCCTCCCCGGGGATGGGCGACGTCGACGGGGACGGCCAGCTCGACCTCGTCGTCGGGAGCCACGACGGCCGGGTCAACGTGCTGCGGGCAGGTGACGGGAGCTCGACGCCGGGGTGGCCGCAGCAGACGACCCACGCGATCAACTCCTCGCCCGCCGTCGCCGACACCACCGGGGACGGGCGGCCCGAGATCCACATCGGGGTCGGCACCGACGACGCCCCGGGCGGCGGCGTCTACTCGTACGCGCCCGACGGACGCGTCCGCTGGCGCTACGCGGCTGCCGACAAGGTCTTCTCCAACCCGTCGATCCACTCGACGCCCGCCATCGGCGACGTCAACGGCGGTGGCGGGCCGGAGGCGTCCTTCGGTGCCCTCGGGCTCGAGAGCATCCACGCCGTGGACCCGAACGGCGTCCGGTTGGGAGGGTTCCCGTTCTACTGGGACGACACCGTCTTCTCGTCGCCCGCCCTGGTGGACGTCGACAGGAACGGCGTGGCCGACATCGTCATCGGCGGCGACTCCTCGCCCGGCGCCCCGGTGGACCACCGCGGCGGGATGGTGAGGGCCATGGACGGGGGCGGCCGGCCCCTGTGGGAGCACCGGGTCGACGACATCGTCCGTGGCGCGCCCTCCGTCGGCGACATCGACGGTGACGGGCGACCCGACATCGTGTTCGGTGGCGGTGACTACTGGGGCGGCGCCGACTCCACCAAGGTCTACGCGCTCGAGCTGGACGGACGGCTGAAGCCGGGCTGGCCGCAGTCGACCGACGGCGTCACCAACGCCTCCCCGACGCTCGCCGACCTCGACGGCGACGGCCGCCTCGACATCGCCATCGGCACGTTCGACAGCCGCCACGGTCGTGGCGGCGGCGGCTCCGTCTACGCCTGGAACGGGGCCGGCGGACGCCTCGCCGGCTTCCCCCGGGCCTCGGGTGGAGGCGTCGTGCTGGCGCAGCTGGTGACCGCCGACCTCGACGGCGACGGTGGCCAGGACCTCCTGGTGCCCACCGGTGGAGCCGTCTTCGCCTACAGCGGGCGGACGGGCGCCCGCCTCTTCAGCCTGGCCGAGGGGAGGGGCACGGGGTTCCAGGGCTCTCCGCTGGTCGCCGACGTGGACCGCAACGGCCTGCTCGACGTCGTGCTCGCCGGGTTCCGCGACGGCAGCGGGGTCGTGCTCCGCTACGAGCTCGGCCCGCAGGCGGCGGCCGGACCGCTGGCCTGGCCGCAGTTCCGCCGGGACAGCCGGCGCACGGGGACCATCACCTCCCTGGCCGAGGCCCGCTCGATCACCGACGCCTGCCCGCCCGGGCGGGTGCCGCCGAGTGGCTTCGCCGACGTCCCCGACGGCAACGTCCACCGGGGCGCCATCGACTGCATCAAGTGGTGGGACGTCACCCGGGGCTCCTCCGGCGGGTACAACCCCGCCGGCGTCGTGAACCGGGGCCAGATGGCGACGTTCGTCGCCAACACCATCGAGCGGTCGGGAGGCAGCCTGCCGACGGCCCCGCCCGACGCCTTCGACGACGACGACGGGACCACCCACGAGACCGACATCAACAAGGTCGCTGCGGCCGGCATCGTGGTCGGCGGGGGCGACGGCCGGTACCGGCCGGCCGACCCGGTGAGCAGGGCGCAGATGGCGACGTTCCTCGCCAAGGCCCACGACGTCCGGGCCGGAAGACCGCTCGGCGCCCCACCGGTCGACTACTTCGACGACGACGACGGTGACGTCCACGAGGCGAACGTGAACCGGGCGGCCGCCGAGGGGTTGACGGGGGGGACGGCCAGCGGGGCCTACCGCCCCGGTGCCCCTGTCGCCAGGGACCAGATGGCGTCGTTCCTGGCCCGGCTGCTCGACCTGCTCGTCGACGCCGCCGGCGCCAGGCCCCCGGGCTGATCCCGGCGGCGCCGGCTGGCCCACCGAGCCACGCCAGGCGGGCTCGCACTACCGGGCGACGCCCGGCGGTGGGCTCGCAGCTGGCGCCGGTGCCACCACGACCTCGGCGGGGACCTGCTCCAGCGTCGCGTCCGCACCCCCACCGGGTGGCGTCGAACCGCCCCCGCTCCCACCGTCGGGGGCGGGGTCGACGGCCGGCCCCGGATCGCCGGCCCAGTCCTGGTTCGGCGTGGGCAGCGGCTCGTCCGCCTCGGTGGCGGCGGCATCCGCCGTGGCCAGGAGGAACACGGCGAGGGCGACGCCGTAGAGGGCGCCACCGATGCCGTACACCTCGAGGCCCACCGACCCGACGATGACCGGGATGGCGGGACCCACGTGCAGGGTCCGCCGGTCCACGAGGCGGCGCACGACGAGCGCCTCCACGACCTGGGCGGTGAGGGCCACGGCGACGATCGCCGCACCCGCCTCCGGCGACCGCAGCCCGGCGGTCATGAGGACCGTGGGGACGACACCGATGACGATCCCGATGTACGGCACCGACGCGGCCACGGCGGCCACGAGCCCGAGCACGGTCGGCGCCGGCAGGTCGAGCTGGTCGGCCACGAGGAACGTCGCTCCCCCGACGACCGAGCCCTGGAGCAGCGCCCACCACAGATAGCTGCGCCCGCGCCGGACGCCGGTGCGCACGACGTTCTCGAAGCGGCGCCGTCGTCTGGGGTCGTCGACCTGGTCGACGGCCCCCCGGAAGATCCGGTTGCCGTAGAGGATGAAGAAGATCGTGAGGATGAACGACACGAAGTAGCTGGGGACCGTCCCGGCCGCCGTGGCCAGCACCTGGGTGCCGGCGCCGAAGCGCTCCTCGAGCGCCTCGAAGGCGTCCTCCGCCCGCTCGGTGAGCCGCAGGTCCCTCGCCACGTCCCCGATGCGGTCGTCTCGCTCCTCGAGGCTGGCTGCAGCCGCCGGCCCCCGGTCGCGCAACGCCGACGTCTCCGTCTCGAGGTCGTCGAACACCCCGTAGACGAGCGCACCGGCGACGGCGGCGATGCCGAGCCCGGCGAGGAGCAGGGCCAGCACCTTCGGCACGAAGCGCGACAGCCAGGTGATCGGCGGGTCGAGGAGCGTCGCCACCACGACGGTGGCGACCCCCCAGCCGATGACCCGGTGGGCCGCCACGAAGATGTTGCGGAGCACGAGCGCACCGAGCAGCGCCAGGACCAGCAGCACCGCCGTCGAGGGCGTGAACCGGGCGCTGTGGCGCTCAGCCGGTCCGGTCGCGGTCACCGCTCCGACAGTAGCGACCGCCCGCTGCGCGACGCCGCCCGTACGATGCGCACATGACGTCCGGTCCCGAGCCTGCGGCCGGGACGGGCCGCTGGGGGGGCCCCCGGTCGACCTCGACGCTCCCCGACGACCTCGTTTCGGTGGCCTACGCGGTCGCCGCCCTGCTCGCGACGCTGGGGATCCTCGCCCTCTTCCGTGCCGGGTCGGATGCGCTGACGAAGGTGGCGGTGGGCCTCCTCCTGGCGGTTGCGCTCGACCCGCTCGTGGTGCGGGCCCGCCGGACGTTCCGATGGACGAGGACGGGAGCGGTGGCGCTGGTGGCCAGCGTGCTCATCGGTGCGTTCGCCGCGATCGCGCTGCTCCTGGCACCGCCGGCGATCCGCCAGGCGCAGGACCTCACCGACGAGCTCCCGGACACGGTGCGGCGCACCTACTCCTGGCCGGTGGTCGGCGAGCGCCTGGCGGAGGCCGACGCCGCGCAGGAGGTCGAGCGCTTCATCGAGGAGCTCCCCGGGCGCATCGACGACGACACCATCGGGGTCGCGGCCGAGGCCGCCCTCGGCGGCGTCCAGACCCTCGCCGCGGTGCTCATCACCGCAGTCGCCGTGATGGTCGACGGGGAGGCCCTCGTGGCACGCGCCCGCCGGCTGATCGCACCGGCGCGGCGCGAGCGGGCCGACGAGATCGGTCGCATCGTCTACCGCACGGTCGGCAACTACTTCGCCGGCTCGCTGCTCGTCGCGGTGATCAACGGCTTCGTGATCCTCACCGCCGGCCTCGTCCTCGGCGTCCCCCTCACACCACTGGCGGCCATCTGGGCCACGCTCACCAACCTGATCCCGCAGGTCGGTGGGCTCCTCGGCGGCTCGTTCTTCGTGCTCCTCGCCATCACCGAGGGCCCCTTGGTGGGGGTGGCGGCCCTCGTCACCTACCTCCTGTACCAGCAGGTGGAGAGCAACATCGTCCAGCCGGCGGTGGTCGGCAAGGCCGTCAACCTGTCGCCGCCGACGACGATGCTCGCCGCGCTCGTCGGGGGCGCCGCCGCCGGCGTGCCCGGCGCGCTGGCCGCCACGCCCCTGGTCGGGACGGTGAAGGCGATCTCCCTCGAGCTCCGCCGAGGGCCTCCCCCGGAGGAGGAGCAGGCAGCGAACGTGCCGCCTGGGGCCCGCCCTGCGCCGAGGACGATGCACCGCCCTGGGCGGACGCCGGGCTGAGGGCAGGTCGACCGACGGCCCTTCGCGGTCGGCGGGGTCGCCCGGCTGCCGACGGTCGGGCACACTCCGGGGATGCCCGGCGAGGACCTGCCCCCGGCGAGCACGCTGCGCCCGATGCTGGCCACCGCCGGCCCGCTGCCTCCCGACGAGGGGTGCACGTTCGAGGCGAAGTGGGACGGCGTACGTGCGCTCGCCCGGTGGGACGGGACCAGGTTCGCCCTGCACACGAGGAACGGCAGGGAGGCGACCGGGACCTACCCGGAGCTCGCCGGCATCGGGCCCTCGCTCGGCGCGATCGCGGCGATCCTCGACGGGGAGGTGGTGGCGCTCGACGAGCGGGGGTTGCCCTCCTTCCAGCGGCTCCAGGGCCGCATGCACGTCGCCAGCCAGCGGTCGGCGGCCGGGCTGGTCCCGACCGTCCCGGTCACGTACCTCGTCTTCGACGTGCTCCACCTCGGGCGCCGCTCGCTCCTGGCCGAGCCGTGGTCGACGCGCCGCGACGCGCTCGAGGACCTGTCGCTCGCCGGTCCGTCGTGGGCCACGCCCCCGTCGTTCGAGGGCGAGGGGGAGGGCACGCTGGCGGCGATGCGGGCCCGGGGCATGGAGGGCGTCGTCGCCAAGCGGACCGACAGCGCCTACCTCCCCGGTGTCCGGAGCAAGGCGTGGACGAAGGTGGTGCTCACCGCCAGGGACGAGTTCGTCGTCGGGGGCTGGCTCCCCGGTGAAGGTCGCCGGGCAGGGGGCCTCGGCGCGCTCCTCCTCGGCCTGCCCACCCCGGAAGGGCGGCTGCGCTTCGTCGGCGGGGTGGGCACGGGCTTCAGCGACGCCGAGCTGCGGCGCCTGCAGGCCGCCCTCGAACCGGCCGTCACCACCGTCAGCCCGTTCGCCGAGAAGCTCCCCGGAAAGGCGGTGTTCGTGACCCCGACCCTGGTCGTCGACGTCGAGTACCGGGAGCGGACCTCAGCGGGGATCCTCCGCCACCCGTCGTACAAGGGCACGAGAGTCGACAAGGAGCCTGCAGATGTGGACACTGTTGCCGGGGTAGACCATCCCTGATGGACGCACGGGCCGTGGCCCGGGGAGCGAGGACACCACGATGGCGAGGTCTCTGTGGAGCGGGTCGATCAGCTTCGGGCTGGTCAACATCCCCATCAGGCTCTACCCGGCGGTGTCGAAGAAGGGCGTCTCCTTCCACCAGATCGACAGCAAGACCGGGGCTCGCGTCAAGATGCAGCGGGTGTCGTCGAAGGACGGCAGCGAGGTCCCCTACGAGCAGATCGTGAAGGGCTACGAGCTCTCGAAGGACCAGTACGTCCTGGTCGAGCCGGAGGAGCTCGACGCACTCGACCCCGAGTCGACCCGCAGCATCGAGATCGAGGAGTTCATCGACCTCGAGGACATCGACCCCGTCTTCTTCGACACCCCGTACCTGGTGGCCCCGGTCAAGGCCGCAGAGAAGCCCTACGCGCTGCTGGCGAAGGCGATGGAGGAGCAGGGCAAGGTCGGCATCGCCCGGTTCGTGATGCGCACGAAGCAGTACCTGGCGGCGCTGCGGCCGAAGGACGGCATGATCATGCTGTCGACGATGGTCTACGCCGACGAGCTCGCCGCTCCCGACGAGATCAAGGAGCTGCAGGACGTCGCCGCCATCGACGTCTCCGACCGCGAGCTCAAGATGGCCAGCCAGCTGATCGACTCGCTCAGCGTGGACTTCGACCCCACCCGGTTCAGGGACGAGTACCGCGACCGCGTCCTCGGCCTCATCGAGCAGAAGGCGGCGGGCGAGGAGATCCGCATCGAGGCACCGGCACCGGCGGACAGCGGCAAGGTCGTCGACCTCATGGCTGCGCTCGAGGCGTCGGTGGCCGAGGCCCGCGCCGCTCGCAAGCGGCACCCGGCGGCCAGCGCCGGCGCAGCAGCGGACGGGCAAGCGGACGCCGACGAGGGGGACGACGAGGTGGCGGAGGCGCAGGAGCCGGCCGGGCCGGTCAAGACCGCGAAGCGGGCCCCGGCCAAGAAGACGGCTGCGAAGAAGGCTCCTGCGAAGCGGGCCCCTGCGGCCAAGGCGTCGACCCGGGCCAAGAAGGCTTCGTGACCACGACCGGGTCGGTGCCCGCCTCGGCCCTGCGCTGAGCAGGACTGCGCCTGCGTCAGGCGACGGCCGGTGCGCCGGCGGCGACCCGGAACAGGTCGTCCCAGCCGGCGGCGTCGATGCCGATGCGGGCGAGCCGTGCGTCGGCGTCGGCCAGTGCGACGTCGGCTCCGGCGTCGGCGCCCACCGCCTCCAGCACGCGCGACCTTGCCAGGGCGACGATGCCCCCGGTGAGGATGTCGTCGGTGGCGTCGGCGATGCTGGCAGCGCGTTCGATCGCCTCCAGCGCGCGCGCCGTCTCCCCGGCCCTCGTCTCGGTGCAGGCGAGCCCGATGAGCGCGATCACCCGGTCGAGGTAGGTCGCCCACTCGATCCCCTCGACCGCCGTTGCGCTGTCGCGGGCCTCGTCGACCCGGCCGAGTGTGGCGAGCGCGAGCGCGTTGACGCCGTGCATGGCCGGCCGGCCCGGATGGCGGCTGAGGCCCCGTCCGAGGACGGCGGCCGCGTCGTCGAAGCGACCCGCCTGGAGCAGGGCGGTCCCGAGGACGTGCGCCAGCTCGCGGTCGCCGCCCGCCCCCACCGCCGAGCGCAGGTCGCTCGAGGCGCCGAGGAGCTCGAGGGCGCTGTCGCCCTCGCCGCAGTGGACCGCCAGCTCGGCCGCGAGGAGGGAGGGCACGATCCGCTCGTCCGACCCCTCCGGGAGGCGCTCGACGAGCCGCTGCGCGACGAACACCGCTGCCTCGGCCTCGGCCCGCCGGCCGGTGACGAGCAGGGCCCTGCTGAGCGGCCCCACCGCCCGGCACTGCCCCCAGACGTCGCCGATCTCGGCGAAGCGCTCCTGGGCCCGACCCGCCAGGACGACGGCCTCCTCGGCATGGCCCTGCCAGAGCCGGATGGAGCCGAGGAGGACGGTCATCATCGCCACACCGAACGGGTCGCCCCGCTCGCCGGCCTCGTCGAGCACCCGGGTGGCGATGCGCTCGGCCTCCGGCGCGCCGCCCTGGGCGAAGCGGACGTACGCCTGGAGCCCCCGGGCCCAGCCGAGGCCCCCCCAGTCGCCGATGTCACCGAAGAGGGCGATGGCGGCATCGAGGCGCTCGTCCGCCAGCGCGATGTCACCCCGGGTGAACGCGATCCACGCCAGGTTCTGGTTCGCCCAGGCGATGCCCTTGCGGGCGCCGATGGCCTGGAAGGCGACGAGCGCCTCACCGATGGCGTCCTCGGCTGCGTCGGGGTCGCCTGCGAACAGGCTCGTCATGCCCTGGCGCCGCAGCGCAGCAGCCTCACCCCGCCGGTCGCCGAGCTGGCGCCAGAGGGTGACGGCCTGTTCCAGCGTCGCCATCGACGCCCCCAGGTCGCCCTCGTTCTGCTCGACGTCGCCGAGGACGGTGAGGGCGCGCGCGACGACGAGCTCGTCCTCCACCTCCCGCGCCTCCACGAGGGCCTGCTCGAGGTCGGCTCGGGCGAGGTCGTGGTGGCGCAGCGCGGTGTGCGCCCGTGCCCGACCCACGAGCGAGTGGCGCCGGTGTGACCCCGGCTCGGTGCCGAGGAGGCGGAGCTGCTGGTCGTAGAGGCGGACGGAGGCCAGGTGGCTCTCCCGTTCGTCTGCGCGCGTCGCTGCAAGCTCGAGGGCGGCGACGGCCTGTTCACGGATGTCGTCCGGCACCCCGCGGACGTGGCCGACCTCGGCGGTGAGCTCGGCCGCCAGCGACGCGTGGCGGGCCAGCTCCTCGAGCAGCTCGTCGCTGCGCTCGCTCGCCGAGCGCGTCGTGAGCCACGACGCCAGGCTGGCGTGGCGCCGGGCCCGCTCCGCCTTCGTGAGGATGCCGTAGGTGACCTCCCGAACGAGGTCGGAGCCGAAGCCGACGGAGCCGTTGTCGACCGCCAGGATGTCCCTGGCCACGAGGGAATCGAGCGTGGAGGACACCGCGGTGGCGCCCCTCGTCTCGGCCAGCGCCTCGAGGGCGACGACCGGCCCGCGCCGACCGAGCACGGCAGCGTCCTCGAGGATGCTCCGCTCGTTGGCGGGGAGGACGTCGAGGCGGGCGGCGACGAGGCCGCGCAGGGTCGCCGGAAGGGTCGCCGCCCCCCTGAGGTCGGCCAGGGACGGCAGCTGGCCGCCCACGGCCGCCGCCTCGCTCAGCAGCGCCGCCAGCTCCTCGATGAAGAACGGGTTGCCCCCGCTGCGCTCGATGAGCAGGTCGCGCACGTCCTCGCTCGGCTCGGCTTCGAGCAACGCGGAGAGCATCTCCCCCGCAGCCGCGTCCTGGAGCGGGTCGAGGTTGAGCACCACGAGGTTGTGGCGACCGGGCCGGGGCTGCCAGGTCTCGCCGACCTCCGGCCGGGCGGTCAGGAGGACGACGATCGGGAGCCGGTGGAGACGGTCGACGATGTCGTCGATGAGGTCGAGCACGAGCCGGTCGGCCCACTGCACGTCGGCGATGGAGACCACGACCGGGCGCACCTCGGCGGAGCCCTCGATGAAGGCGCGCACCGCGCGCCCGGCCTCGTCCCGGGCCCGGGCGGGATCGACCTCCGAGAGGGCTCCCTCGAACCCCATGAGGTAGAGCAGCGCGTCGGCGGTCCGCTCGACCTCGCTCGAGTCGTGGGGGGCCCGCAGGGCGGCGGCGACGGCGGTCGTGCACCGCTCCCTGGCACCGTCCTCGCCGAAGACGATGCCGCAGGCCATGGCGAGCGCCTCCGCCAGCGGCCACCACACGTTCGCCTCGCCGTAGGGGACCGACCGCCCTTCGAGGACCAGCGCGTCGTGGTCGTCCCGGGCGTGCTCGAGCACCTCCTTGACGAGGCGGCTCTTGCCCATGCCGGCCTCGCCCGAGACGAGAGCGAGGTACGGCCGCTTGTAGGTGACGGCCGCGCTGAGGGCGTTGCACAGCATCGACATCTCGGCCTGGCGTCCCACCAGCGGCCCCCGGTTGCGGGCCGGCCGTCGCCCCGGCGGCGTCATGACCTCCCCGGCCAACCACGCCTCCACCGGCTCCTCGCGCCCGCGTGCGAGCACGCCACCGAGGGACTCGTAGCAGATGACCGACCGGGTGGCGGCCCAGGTGTCGGCACCGACGACGACCTGGCCCGGCTGCGCGATCGTCTGGAGGCGGCTGGCGATGTTCACCACGTCGCCCATGGCCGTGTAGTCGCCGCCCGCCCTGAGCGCCCCGACGAGGACCTCGCCGGTGTTGATGCCGATGCGCATGCGGATCGGCGCCCCGAGGTCGTCGGTCATCTCCGCGAGCGTGCGCTGCATGGCGAGGGCGGCGCGCACGGCCCGCTCGGCGTCGTCCTCGTGGGCGACCGGCGCGCCGAAGAGGGCGACGACGGCGTCCCCGACGATCTTGTCGACCCGCCCGCCGTGGCGGGTGATGTCGACCGCCAGGCGCTCGAAGCTCCGGTCGACGAGGTTCTTCACCTGCTCCGGGTCTCGGGTCTCACTGAGCGCCGTGTACCCGACGAGGTCGCCGAAGAGCATGGTCACCACCCGCCGCTCGTCGGTCAGGCTGAGCAGGGGGTGCCCGCAGCTCGGGCAGAAGCGCGCCCTCGTCGGCACGTCCGCCGAGCAGGAGGGGCAGGTCATGGGCCCAGGATAGGGGGGCTCACCCCGCCGGTCCGGCTCGTTCCGCTCCACCGGACCCCGGCGACGCCTCCCCGACACGCGGGGGGTCGGGCCGGCTGGGGCCCTCCGGGCGGCCTCGGCGTCCAGGCGGCCGCCGGCACAGGCGCCGCTCAGAGGTCGACGAACCCCGGGCCCCGGCCGTAGCGCACCGGCCCCCTCGCCGTGGCCGGGTCGACCACCCGCCCGCGCTGGCGCACGACCACCTGCCCAGCGGCTGCGAGCTCCGCCGCGACCGTCCGGACGAGGTCCATCGTGTCCCGCCACCCCGGCGAGGCCACCACCCGCGCCACCTCCGACGGGCAGATGGTCACCCCGTCGGGACGGTGGCGCAGCAGCGCCCGGGCCGCCGCCGCCGCCCTCGACCGCACCGCCGCCTCCGTGGCCGGTTCCCACCACGGCGCGCCTCGCTCCCCGAGCGCGACCTTCGCGTCCTGCACCCGACGACGAGCCGCCGCCACCGCCTCGGGATCGCTCCCACCGGCCTTCACGGCCCGACGGGCGGCCATGAGCTCGTGCACGAGCTCGCTGCGGAGCCCCTGGGGGATGGCCGGGTCGCTCGCCCGCCACCGTCGGCCGTCGACCACCAGGTGCCGTCCGTCCTCCGTCAGCCCGGGTTCGTCGGTCACGGCCTGACCGCCACGGCCCTACGCGACTGCGACGCGGGCCCTCGCCTCCCGCAGCGCCGGGGGGTCGGGCAGCGCCAGGTTGAGCGCGCGGAGCAGGCTGTAGGTCGTGAGCCGGACCGCCGGCTCGGCCGGCGGGAACCACGGCAGGCCGTACAGGCGGCGGACCTGGCGGGGCAGCAGGCTCACCGCAGCGGCGGTGGGGATGGCGTAGAGGGGCCTGGCCAGGGCAGGCATGGGCGGGGCGAGGATGAAGCGCATGCCCCGCACGGCGGCATCGGAGAGCTCGATCGACGCCGACCGCAGGCGTGCCCGGAGGGTCGCCAGGTCGTGGGGCACCTCGTCGGCCGAGAGCCCGACCAGCTCGGCCGCCCGCACCATCTCGGCGACGTACCGGTCGGCGTCCCGGTCGCTGACCCGCCCCCCGTAGCGGCGGTACGCGACGAGGAAGGAGTGGACCTCGACGTCGTGCACCCACGCGAGCAGGTCGTGGTCGGCGGCCGAGTAGGCCCGGCCGGTGTGCGGGTCGATCCCCCTGACCCGCCGGTGCACCGCCTGCACGGCGGCACCTGCAGCCACGGCCGTCTCGGTGTCGCCGAAGGTGGTGTCGGCCACGTAGGCCGACGTCCGCCGGAGGCGGCCCCAGGGGTCGACCCGGAAGTCGCTGTGCTGGTCGACCCCCGCCATGGCCCGGGGGTTGAGCGCCTGCACGAGCAGGGAGCGGAGGCCCCCGACGATCATCGACGGGTCGCCGTGGATCCGCCACGTCACGCTGTCCGGACCGAACAGTCCCACGTCTCCCGCCATCGGCCCACGCTACCGACGACGTCGCGCCTACCTGCAGCGGGTCGACCGCCGCACCGCCCCGACACCGGCCGCAGACCTGCGCCGTCCCCACCACCCTGGCTACGTTCGTCGGCAGGTCCGTGGTCCGGGCCGCTCGGACGGAGGGCGTCTGGCGGGGGGGCCGGCGGGAGCACGTGCACCAGGGAGGCGGTTTCGGACCCCACCAGGGAAGGGGCGTCGCGACCGCAGGCGAAGAGGGGGACGACATGGCGGAGATCCACGGCACGTGCGACGAGCGCTTCGGGGCGGTGCGAGAGGTGCTGGCAGGTGCGCTCGACGCCGGGGACGACCTCGGCGCCTCGGTCGCCGTCACGATGGGCGCCGAGCCGGTCGTCGACCTCTGGGGGGGCTGGGCCGACGAGGCCAGGCAGACCCGGTGGCAGGAGGACACGGTCACCAACGTCTGGTCGACGACCAAGACGATGACCTCGCTGGCCGCACTGCTCCTCGTCGAGCGGGGAGAGCTCGACGTGTACGCCCCGGTGGCGAGGTACTGGCCCGAGTTCGCGGCCAACGGCAAGGAGGGCATCGAGGTCCGCCACCTCATGTCGCACACGTCCGGGGTGTCGGGGTGGGCGCAACCGGTCCAGATGGAGGACATCTTCGACTGGGAGCGCTCGACGTCGATGCTGGCCGCGCAGGCGCCGTGGTGGGAGCCGGGCACCGCATCCGGCTACCACGCCCTGAACCAGGGCCACCTCGTCGGCGAGGTCGTCCGCCGGATCACGGGGGCGCCGCTGCGAGCCTTCTTCGCCGAGGAGATCGCGAGGCCCCTCGGTGCCGACTTCCAGATCGGCCTCGACCCGGCTGACCGGGGACGGGTCTCCAACGTGGTGCCGCCCCCGCCGATGGCGTTCGACCTCGAGGCCATCGGTGCCGACAGCGTGGCCGTGAAGACGCTGACCGGGCCGCTGGCCGACGCGTCGGTGGCGTGGACGGACGGCTGGCGGGGGGCCGACATCGGCGCTGCCAACGGCCACGGCAACGCCCGGTCGGTCGCCAGGATCCAGTCGGTGGTGGCGAACGGCGGCGAGGTGGACGGCGTGCGCCTCCTCTCCCCCGGGACGATCGACCTCATCTTCGACCAGCAGTCCGACGGCGTCGACCTCGTGATCGGCATCCCCCTCCGCTTCGGCATCGGCTACGCGCTCCCGCAGACCGCGACGCTGCCCTACATCCCCGACGGGAGGATCTGCTTCTGGGGTGGCTGGGGGGGCTCGATGGTCGTCGTCGACGTCGAGCGTCGGCTCACGATCGCCTACATGATGAACAAGATGCAGGCGGGGATCATCGGCAACCCGACGGCCGGGGCGCTCATCAGCGCCGTCTACAGCGCCCTCGGGGTCGCAGGACCGGTCCCCGCCATCTGAGCGGCACCCGGCGACCGGACCGGACCCCGGAGGGCAGTGGCAGCGTGCGGGCGCGCCCGGTCAGCCGACGGCGTCCTCGACGGCCGCCTGCCCACCGCCCGTCGCCTGTGCCACCCCGGCAGCCAGCTCACCCTGCCCGAACCCGGCGCCCTCGGGACCGGCTCCGGCGCCGAGGCGGGTGGCGACGACGCCGTCGCCGGGGTAGACGCCGACGAGCTGGTTGTTCAGCCCCAGTGCTGCGTAGCTGGCCTCCGCGTCGTCGGTGCCGGCGCCGTCGCTCCCTGGGGCCCCGCCGGTGGCCACGTCGCTCGTGCCGGTCGAGCTCAGCCACCAGAGGAACCCGTAGCCCCGGTTCAGGTCCTGCGACGGGGAGGTCGCCTCCTCGACCCACTCCTCCGAGACGACCTGCTCCCCGTCCCACTCGCCGCCCCGGAGGAACAGGAGGCCGAAGCGGGCGAGGTCGCGGCACGAGGCCTGCGCACCCATGAAGGTGAGCGTGTTGCCCGAGGCGTCCCGGTTCATGGTGGTGCTCATCCCGAGCGGCTCGAAGAGCGCCTCCTCGGCGAAGTCACCGGTGGGCATGCCGGTCGCCACCTCGAGGACCTCGTCGAGGGTCTGGATGGCCGCGTTGTTGTAGACCCACGTCGTCCCGCGCTCGTGCTGCTGGCTGAGCCCGATCGAGAACGCCGTCTTGTCCGCCTCCCGGGTGGCCATCTTGATGTAGTCGGACTCGACGTCCTGGTAGCGGCCGGAGTCGTTGGAGACGAGGTTGCGGATGGTCACGTCTGCGCTCGGCGTCCCCTGCCACTCCTCGATGTACTCCGACGCCGGGTCGTCGATGTCGAGCAGGCCGCGGTCCTGCGCGATGCCGACGAGCGTCGACGTGATCGACTTCGTGACCGAGAAGACCTCCCGCTCCGTCGTCGGCCCGGCACCGCCCCAGTACCACTCACCGACCAGCGCACCGTCCTTGGTGACGACCAGGCACTCGGAGCCGGCGGCCTCGGCGGCGGCGGCCATGGCCTCGAGGGCGGCCGGGTCGAGTCCGGCGGCGGCGGGGTCGACGATGGTCCAGTCGGGCACCGGCCACGTCTCGTCGGCACCCTCATCGGCGGGCCCACCCTGCTCGTCGACCACGTCGGCCGACTCCGACGGCTCGGCCCCCTCGGCCGGTCCCTCTGACGGCGCCCCCTCCGGCGCGCCCACCGCCGTGGTCGGCGCGGCCGATGCCTCGTCGGCGGTCGACTCGCCCCCGCCCTCGCTCCCGCAGGCGACGAGCCCGACGAGGGCGAGCGCACAGGTGAGCCGGGCGGCCCGGGTGGTGGTCGGGCGATGGGGCACGGGGCGTCCTCGGGTCGGGGAGCGGGAGCAACGAGGTCGGTGGCGCACGCGCAGGCGCCGACCGGAAGCGGTCCGGCCAGGGTACCGGCTGCGACCGGCCAGCCGAGGGGCGGGGCAGCCCGGGCACCACGATCGACGCCCGGTCCCGACGCGACCTCACGACCCGCCGAGGACGACCCGCCGAGGTGCACCCCGACGCGACGAGGGGGAGGCGCTGGTGCGCCTCCCCCTCGTCCATCAGTGGTGCTGTGCTGATCGTGCAGGAGCGAGGCTCCAGGCGATCAGGCGCCCGGCATCATCACCGAGTCGATGATGTGCACGACGCCGTTGCCGACCTCGACGTTGGCGCAGACCACCTGGGCCTGGCCGTTGACCTCGAGCGAGCCGCCGGCGGGGGCGATGGTGATCTCCTCGCCGTTGACCGTGGGGACGCTGTCCATCTCCGACAGCGCAGCGCCGTCGAGGACCTCACCCTGCACGACGTGCAGCGTCAGGATGCTGGTCAGGGTCTCCTTGTCGGCCATGACCGCGCTCATGTCCGCCGCCGGGATCTTGGCGAAGGCCGAGTTGGCCGGGGCGAAGATGGTGAAGGGCCCCTCGCTGTTCAGCGTGTCGACGAGGCCCGCCTCCGTCACCGCGGTGACGAGGGTGGAGAGCTCGGGGTTGTTGCTGGCTGCGGTGGCGGCGGGGTCGTCGGCCATGCCGGAGAAGCTGCCTTCGCCCTCCTCGGGGATGGAGGCGCAGGCCGGGCCCACGGGGCCCTCCTCGAGGGTCATGCCGCCGCCCGCGGACTCGGAGCCCATCTCGGACTCGGACTCGGACTCGGACTCGGACTCGGAGCCCATCTCGGACTCGGACTCGGACTCGGACTCCGACTCGGTGGCCTCGGTCGCAGCCTCGGTGGCCTCGGAGGTGGCGTCGCCGGCGGCGTCGGTCGTCTCCTCGTCGTCGCCACAGGCGGCGGCGACGAGCGAGAGCGAGGCGAGCATGCCGATGAGGGTGATGCGCATCTTCTTGCTGCTCTGCATGTGGATGTTCCTTCTGGGTTGGGGGTTGTGGTGCGGGGCCGCCGGTGTCGGCGACCCGATCCTCCGCCTATGGAGGCGGTGGTCGTCCGGTGCGGCGGGGGGCGCCGCACCGGAGATCTTGGAGATCAGGCGTCCTGCACGAGGACGACGACGTTGTGCCACCCGGTGGCGCCCGAGGGGATGGGCTCGGTGCGCTCGTCGGTCTGGAGCTCGCCCTGGCCGTCGGTCGCCCTGACGGTGATCGTGTGGTTGCCGGGGGTCGCGTCCCACTCGTGGACCCACTGTCGCCACGTGGTCGCGGTCAGCTCCTCGGCCAGGCGGGCCTCGGCCCACTCGCCGTCGTCGATCCTGACCTCGACCTTCTCGATGCCACGGGGCTGGGCCCAGGCGACGCCGGCCACGGCGGTCCTGCCCGGGGGGATCTTGGCCAGGCCCTTGGGGGTGTCGATGCGGGACTGGGTCCTGATCGGCGCCTCCTTGGCCCAGGTGCGCTTCACCCAGTAGCCGTCGAAGTCCTCGAGGCGGGTGAGCTCGAGCTCGGTGACCCACTTGGTGGCCGACACGTAGCCGTACAGCCCGGGGACGACGATGCGGGCGGGGAAGCCGTGCTCGATGGGGAGGGGGGCGCCGTTCATGCCCACGGCCAGGATCGCGTCGCGGCCGTCGAGGGCGTTCTCGGTGGGGAAGCCGTTGTTCCACCCGTCGAACGAGCGCCCGACGATCTGGGTGGCGCCGTCCTGCACGCCCGCCTCCTCGAGGAGGTCCGCAAGTGGGACGCCGAGCCAGCGGGCGTTGCCGACGAGCTTGCCGCCGATCTCGTTCGAGACGCACGTCATCGTGATGTCGGTCTCGATCATCGGCCTGCTGAGGACGTCGGCGTAGGTCAGCTCGAGCTCGTTGTCGACCATGCCGTGGATGCGCAGCGACCAGTCCTCGGCCGGGATCTGCGGGACGACGAGGGCGGTGTCGATGCGGTAGAAGGCGATGTTGGGGGTGGTGAACGGCGAGAGGCCCGGGATGTCGAGGTCGACGCCGGCGGGGATGGCGGGCAGCACCCGGTCCGGGCGGGGGAGCACGACGGAGCTGCGGGAGCCGGCGGCGCTGAAGCCCCGGGTGAGGAAGCGCCCGATCGAGCCGGCACCTGCTGCGAGGGCGGCCACCGCCACGCCCGTGGTGAGGAAGCGCCGGCGGTCCAGCCGGCCCGTGGTGGGAGCGGTCGCTGCCGCCGCCGTCCCGGCGAAGGGGCGACCGCTGAGGCCTGCGACGAAGGCGGTCAGCGCGACCATGCCGACCAGGGCGCCGACGATGCTGGGCAGGACGTCGAACGCGCTCGACGCCGGACGGGAGAGCGCGGCGGCGGCACCCACCACGCCGAAGAGGGCGACGCCGGCCAGGCCGAGGACCAGCCGTCGTGCGGCCAGGATGCCGAGGATCACGCCGAACGCCGCCAGCAGCACGACGATGCCGACGACCAGCGCCACCTTGTCGTTCGTGCCGAACGTGGCGATGGCGAAGTCCTTGACCGGTGCCGGCACCGCGTCGATGACCTCGCCGCCCACGGCGACGATCGGTGAAGCGGTGCCCTTCCTCAGCCCGGCGACGAGCTCGGCGACGCCGAGTGCGAGGGCGGTGGTGAGCAGCCCGGCGACCGCAGGTCGCAGGAGGCGGCGGCCGTCAGGTCCATCGGCCGACGCGGGCGTGCGCTGCTCGTCACGCTCTGCGCTCACCGTGGTCACAGCACCTCTACGGTGTGACCACCCTCCGTGGATGGCGCGACGACCGGCACCGTTGGCAGGACCGGCGCTGGGCGCCCTCAGGCCAGGCGGCGCAGCAGCACGAGCGACCGGCTGGAGACCTCGAACGGATCGCCTGACTCGACGGAGCGATGGTCGGCGTCAGGGGCGGGAGGGAGGCGCTCGGCCGTGTCCATCACGATCGACCACCGCTCGCCCCACTGCTGGGGGAGCCGGAAGTCGAGCGGCTCGTGGTGGGCGTTGAAGAGCACGCAGAAGCTGTGGTCGGTGACGGGATCCCCTCCGTCGTGGCGGCCGGAGATGGCGTCGCCGTTGAGGAACACCCCGAGCGACTTCGCGAAGCCGGCGACCCAGTCCTGCTCCGACATCTCGCTGCCGCCCGGGCTGAACCAGCCGATGTCGGCGGTGCCACCGCTCGGCCGCCCCTCGAACCACTGCCGGCGCCTGAACGTCGGGTGCTCCTTGCGGAGGTGCAGGAGCCATCGGGTCCACTCCAGGAGCGCGAGGTCGGCGCCCTGCCAGTCGTACCAGGAGACCTCGTTGTCCTGGCAGTAGCCGTTGTTGTTGCCGTGCTGGGTGCGGCCGAGCTCGTCGCCCGCGAGCAGCATGGGCACCCCCTGGGAGAGCAGCAGCGTGGCCAGGATGTTGCGGCGCTGCCTCGCCCGCAGCTCCAGCACCTCGTCGTCGTCGGTCGCCCCCTCCACGCCGCAGTTCCAGCTGCGGTTGTGGCTCTCGCCGTCGCGGTTGCCCTCGGCGTTCGCCTCGTTGTGCTTCTCGTTGAACGAGACGAGGTCGTGCAGGGTGAAGCCGTCGTGGGCCGTCACGAAGTTGATGCTGGCGTCGGGTCGGCGACCGGTCGGCTCGTAGATGTCGCTGCTGCCGGTGAAGCGGAGGGCGAACTCGCCGAGCGTCGCCGGCTGGCCCCGCCAGTAGTCCCGCACCGTGTCGCGGTACTTGCCGTTCCACTCCGACCACTGCGCCGGGAAGCCGCCGACCTGGTAGCCCCCCTCGCCGACGTCCCACGGCTCGGCGATGAGCTTGACCTGGCTCACGACCGGGTCCTGCTGGATGAGGTCGAAGAAGGCGGAGAGCCGGTCGAACGCGTGCAGCTCGCGGGCCAGCGTCGAGGCCAGGTCGAAGCGGAAGCCGTCCACGTGCATCTCCGTGACCCAGTACCGCAGCGAGTCCATGAGCAGCTGCAGCGCGTTGGGGTGGCGCGTGTTGAGGGTGTTGCCCGTGCCCGTGTAGTCCGTGTAGCGACGGCGGTCGCCGGGGGCCAGCCGGTAGTAGGCGGCGTTGTCGATCCCCTTGAACGACAGCGTGGGGCCGAGGTGGTTGCCCTCGGCCGTGTGGTTGTAGACGACGTCGAGGATCACCTCGATGCCGGCGTCGTGCAGCGTGCGCACCATCCGCTTGAACTCCTGCACCTGCTGGCCCCTGGTGCCGGTGGCCGCGTACTCGTGGTGGGGTGCGAGGTAGCAGATCGAGTTGTAGCCCCAGTAGTTCCGCAGGCCCTTCTCGACGAGGCGGTGGTCCTGGGTGAACTCGTGCACCGGCAGCAGCTCCACCGCCGTCACGCCGAGGCGGGTGAGGTGGTCCACGGCCTCGGGCGTGGCCAGGCCGGCGTAGGTGCCCCTGAGCTCCTCCGGCACCGACGGGTGGCAGGCGGTGAAGCCCTTGACGTGGACCTCGTACACGACGGTCTCGTGCCACGGCGTGCGGGGCGGGCGGTCGTCGTCCCAGTCGAAGTAGGGGCTGACGACGACCGAGCGCTGCGCCGACGGCCCGCTGTCGTCGTCGTTGGCGGGGCCGTCGGGGTCCGAGAGGCGGTGGCCGTACATCGACTCGTTCCAGTCGATGTCGCCCTCGACCGCCTTGCTGTAGGGGTCGAGCAACAGCTTGGAGGGGTTGCAGCGATGGCCGGCGACGGGGTCGTCCGGGCCGTGGACCCGGAAGCCGTAGCGGGTGCCGTCGGGGACGTTCGGGAGGTAGCCGTGCCAGACGAAGGCCGTGACGTCGGGCAGCTCGTGGCGGGTCTCGACGCCCTCGTCGTCGAAGAGGCACAGCTCGACCTTCGTGGCGACCTCGGAGAAGAGGGCGAAGTTCGTGCCGGCCCCGTCGTAGGTGGCGCCCAGCGGGTAGCTGCGGCCGGGCCGGATCTGCACCGGCGGAGGCTACCCGGGGCCCTCAGGAGCCGGACCGGCCGACGTCGGCCTGCGCTGGCACGTCGGGCACCAGTACGTGCCCCGTGCCTGGGGCCCCTGTGGCCGCCAGGCGATCGGGGTGCCGCAGCGGCGGCAGGGCTCGTCCCGCCGTCCGTAGACGGCCACGCCACCCTCGACGGTGATCCGCACGCTGTGGTGCAGGTTCGCCTGGAGCAGGCGGCTGCTCGTCTCGATGAGCCGCCGCCTGAGGGGCTCGTCGACCTCGTGGAGGGGGGTGAACGGGTCGAGCTCGCACACGAAGCAGACCTCGCACTTGTAGACGTTGCCGACGCCGTTGGCGATGCGCTGGTCGAGCAGGGCGTCGCCGATCTCCCGCTCCGGCGGGCTCAGGCGGCCGAGCCGCGCGACCGCCTCGTCGAGGTCGGCGCCCGCCTCGCACAGGTTCGGGCCGAGGTGGGCGGTGGGATCGGCGCCGGGACGGCCGGCGTCGATGCGATCGACGAGGTCGACCACGGGCGCCGCGAAGCACACCGCGACCCAGCCGGCGCGCTCACCGTCAGCCGCCACCTCGAGCCACACCCGGGCGGCGGAGGCCTTCTTCCGCCACCGCTCCGACGGCCGGTAGAGGTGCCAGCTCCCGGTCATGCGCATGTGGGTGTGCAGGCTCCGGCCGTCGTCGAAGTGGACGAGGCAGTGCTTGCCGCGAGCCTCCGAACCGAGGACCACCGTCCCCTCCGGGAAGGGGCGGTGCGGGAGCCGCGGCGCCTCGAAGCGGGTGAGGGTCCGCCCGGCGAGCGCCTGGTCGAGGGCCCGCGCCGCCCGGAAGATGGTGTCACCCTCGGGCACCCGCCCAGGCTACGGGCGCGCCCCCCCGGCCCCCCCGTTCCGGCGGCGGGGGCGGGCACCAGGCCGAAGACCGAGCCGCAGCTCGGGTGCATCCCGTTCTGGCGGCTGGAACGGGCCTCAGGCCCCCGTGCCAGCCGCCAGAACCGAGCATCGCCGTTCCGGCGGGTTCAGGCTCGGGCGCCGGCCAGGTCGGCTTCTTCCGTGCGCTCGTCTGCCGGCGGCTCCCGGACGGCCGAGCGCATGCACCAGCAGGCGGCGGTGCACACCAGCGCCAGGCCTGCGCCGACCACGTAGGCGGTGGCGAAGTCGCCCGCCTCCCCCGTCCCGCCGTAGATGACGGTCAGCACGGTGATGCCGAACGAGGCGCCCACCTGGAAGAGCATGCGCTCGGAGGCGGCGGCGATGCCGAGGTCGCCCTGGGGGACGCTGTTGGCGAGCGACGCGCTGATCGACGGCCGGTTGAAGCCGTGGCCGAGCCCCTGCATCACCGACGCCACCAGGAACAGCGGCATGGACCTGTCGAGCACCGACACAGCGAACAGCGCGAGCGAGACCGCCAGGGAGGCCGAGCCGGCGACGGCCGTCGCCCGCTCCCCCACCCGCACCGCGATGCGACCCCCGACGGGAGACGACGCGCTGTAGACGACGGGCCGGATGACGAGGACGAGCGCGGTGGCCGACAGGGAGTACCCGAAGACCGAGCGCAGCGTGAGGGGTGCGAGGACGAAGCCGCCCATGTAGGCGGCACCGGTGAAGGCCGAGGCCACGATCGGCGCGCTGAAGTTGCGGCGGCGGAGGAACTCGAGTGGCAGCAAGGGCGCAGGCGCCCGTCGCTCGGCACGCACGAAGAGCAGGAAGCCGAGGGGCGCGAGCAGGAGCGGGCCGAGGACGAGCGGGCTGGCCAGGCCCTCGGTGTCCCCCAGCGTCAGCGCCAGCATCAGCATCCCGGTGCCGAGGGCGAGGGAGGCGGAGCCGGCCACGTCGAAGGGGACCCGCTCCCTGGTCGGCGTCTCCCGCAGCACCACGAGGGCGAGCAGGAGCGCACCCGTCGACAGCGCCGCCTGCATGAGGAACAGGACCTGCCAGCCGAGCGCCTCGACCAGCGGTCCCCCGACGGCCAGGCCGACCGCCGGCGCGCCCGCCGCCACCATCGCCCACCATCCCATGGCCTTCACCCGCTCGCCGGGGGCGAACACCGCGAGCACGAGCGCCATCGACGTGGGCTGGGTGGCCGCCCCGATCGTCTGGGCGATCGTGCGCCACCCGATGAGCTGGAAGGCGTTGCGGGAGGTGGCGGTCAGCACGGCGGCGACCGTCGCCAGCGCGAAGCCGAGGAGGAAGACCTTCCGGTGGCCGCGGAGGTCGCCGAGCTTGCCGAGCACCGGCAGCGCCAGGGCCGAGATGAGGAGGGGCAGCGAGACGACCCAGGCGATCGTGGTCTCCGACGTCTGGAAGTCGGCTGCGATCTCGCCCAGCGACACCGTCAGCAGCGTCACCGGGAAGGACGTGGCGAACATGCCGGCGAGCGCGGTGAACAGCACCCAGCGCTGGTAGGTCCCCCTCCCCTCCAGCTGCTCGATGGTCCGCTCCCGGACCGCTGCGAGCCGGCTCACGAGCCCGAGGTGGTGAGGCCCTGGCGCACCGGTCGACCGTACCTGGGCCCCTCCACCCCGAGGCACGGGACAGGGGTCAGGGGTCAGGGGTCGAGCGTCAGGCCGCGGTAGCCGTCGACGAAGCCGACGGTGCGGAGCACGTCGGCGAAGGCAGAGCTGGAGGCCGGCTCCCCGTCGATCTTCTGCACGACGAGGCGGGAGGCGCGCCGCTCCTTCACCAGGGACACGAGGCCGTCGACCCAGGCCCCGTCTGCGGCAGCCGGGAAGGTGACGAGGGTCCGTCCGCCCCGCTCCAGGAACGCCGCCGGCTGACCGTCGACCAGGACGACGTGCGCGCCCGCCGCCCGGGCCGGACGACCGCCCGACTCCGGCCACGGGAGGGCGGCGCCGAAGGGGTTGGCGGGGTCGGTGGCGGCAAGGACGATCGGAGCCGACGGTGGCCGCTCGCCGTCCGAGGGCAGGGCTGGGCGCTCGGCCCTGAGCCGGTCGGCCGCCCCCGGCAGGGCGAACTGGGCGGCCCCGAGGCCGGCCACGAAGTACCCCCGCCTGACCTGGCCGGTCTCCTCGAGCGCCTTGAGGACCCCGTACACGGCGGCGAAGCCGCCCTCGGCGCCCTCGGCCAGCACCGCCTCGCGGGTGAGCACCCCGTGACGCTCGAGGAGGGCAAGCGCCCGGGCGTGGGCCTGCTGGGTGGGGGTCGGAGCAGGCCGGAGCAGCGGGGCGACGAGCGACCAGCGCCCCGCACCGGCCGGCGGTCCGACCCGGGTGAGGCGACCCGGCCTCGGTCGACCCCGGCCCGACGACGTCCGCCGCCGGGAGGCCGCACCGATCGCCGCCCGGAGGGGGTTGAGGGTGTCGTTCGTGACCTCACCCGCCCACACGAGGTCCCAGAGGGCGGACAGCACGTTGCGCTCGGATGCGTCGGCCAGCCCGACAGCCTCGACGGCGGCTGCGGTCAGCTGGGGCCAGAACGAGGCCCCCCGCTCGGCCAGGTGCGCCCGCAGCGCCCCGTGGAGGGCGGCGTCGACCTCTCCGTCGGCCACGATCGGCTCCGGCGCCCGGGCCAGGAGCGGGACCTGGTCGAACAGGTGCAGCGCGATGCGGCCGTCCGTCGCGCCGAGGGAGCCGGCGCCCAGCCACACCACCTCGCCGGAGGCGCACAGCTCGTCGAGGTCGGCCGGGCGGTAGCCCGCCACCCGGGCGGCGAGCACGTCGGGCTCCAGCACCGACGCCGGGACGGCTGCGCCCTGCAGGCGGCCGATGGCCTCGGCGAGGGCGTCGAGCCCCCTCCTGCCCTCGCCGATCCCGTGCCACGCCGGGAGGAAGCGCCCGAGCGTGGTCGGGTCGACGGGCTCGACCTCCCGCCTGAGCACGGCCAGGGATCGCCGCCGCAGCAGGCGCAGGACCTCCTCGTCGACCCACTCGGCGCCGCTCCCGCCTGGGCGGAACTCGCCGGCGGAGACCCTTCCCTGCCCTGCGAGGCGCTCGAGCGCCTCGGCGACCCGCTCCGGTCCTGCGCCGAGGCGACGGGCGACGGCGCCGACCGTGAACGGGCCGTGCGTGCGGGCGTAGCGGGCGACGAGCTCGTCGAGCGGCCGCTCGACCGGCTCGAGGAAGGCAGCGGGCAGCCCTGGTGGCACGGGCACGCCGAGGCCGTCGCGCAGGCGGGCCGCGTCCTCGGCCGCAGCGATGCGCTCCTCCCCGCCGACGCCTGCCCGCAGCGCCCGCCGCTCGGCCACGAGCTGGTCGAGCCAGCCGGCCACGGTCTCCTCGTCGGCCGTCGAGCGGGCAGCCACCTCGGCCGCCGTGAGGTCGCCGAGCCGGCGCAGCAGGTCGTGTGCCTCGTCGAGGTCCCGGGCCCGGCGCCCCTCCACGAGCGCCTGGAGCTCGAGCTCGAGGTTGGCGAGCACCTCCGCGTCGAGCAGCTCGCGCAGCTCGCCTGCGCCCAGCAGCTCGGCCAGCAGCTCGCGGTCGAGGGACAGCGCCGTCGCCCGGCGCTCGGCCAGCGGCGCGTCGCCCTCGTACATGTACGCCCCGATCCACCCGAAGAGCAGCGACGAGGCGAACGGGGAGGCGGTCCTGGTGTCGACCGAGACGAGGCGCATCTTGCGGGACCTGAGGTCACCGAGCACGGCCTGCAGCGCCGGGAGGTCGAACACGTCGGCCAGGCACTCCCTCGTGGTCTCCAGGAGGATCGGGAAGGACGGGTGCTTCGACGCCACCTGGAGGAGGCCGGCCGAGCGCTGGCGCTGCTGCCAGAGCGGCGTCCTGCCACCCGGCTTCCGGCGCGGGAGGAGCAGGGCCCTCGCCGCGTTCTCCCGGAACCGGGAGGCGAACATCGCCGTGTCGGGGAGCATGCGCACGACCAGGTCCTCGACGTCGTGCGGGTCGAGCAGCAGCTCCTCGACAGGGATCGTCTCCTCGCTCTCGGGCAGCCGCAGGACGATGCCGTCGTCGCTCCACATCGACTGGACGTCCATGTCGAGCCGCTCCCGCAGGCGGGCCTCGATGGCCATCGCCCAGGGGGCGTGGACCCGGGAGCCGAACGGCGAGAGCAGGCAGATCCGCCAGTCGCCGATCTCGTCGCGGAACCGCTCGAGGACGACCGTCCGGTCGTCGGGCACCGCCCCGGCCTCGGCCTGCTCCTCGACGTAGCGGACGAGGTTCGAGGCGGCCCACGGGTCGAGCCCGTACTCGTCGCGCAGCCGCTCCTCGGCGCCCTCGGCCCGGACCTCGCGGAGGAAGGTGCCGATCGCCTTGCCGAGCTCGAGCGGGCGGCCGGGGCGGTCGCCGTGCCAGAACGGCATCTTCCCGGGCTCGCCGGGCGCCGGGGTGACGAGCACCCGGTCGTGGGTGATCTCCTGGATCCGCCACGTCGAGGCGCCGAGCAGGAAGGCGTCACCCGGCCTGCTCTCGTAGACCATCTCCTCGTCGAGCTCCCCCACCCGGGTGCCGTCGGGCAGGAAGACGCCGAACAGGCCGCGGTCGGGGATGGTGCCGGCGTTCGTCACCGCGATGCGCTGCGCCCCCGAGCGGGCCCGGAGCGCGCCGCCGACCCGGTCCCACACGAGGCGCGGTCGCAGCTCGGCGAACTCGTCGCTGGGGTAGCGGCCGGCGAGCAGGTCGAGGACCGAGGTGAGGGCGTCGTCGCTGAGCTCGGCGAACGGGGCCGACCGGCGCACGAGGGCCGCCAGCTCGTCGACGGCCCAGTCGTCCATCGCCACCATGGCGACGACCTGCTGGGCCAGGACGTCGAGGGGGTTGCGGGGGTAGCGGGTCTCCTCGATGAGCCCCTTGCGCATCCGGTCGACCACGACCGCGGCCTCGACGAGGTCGCCCCGGTGCTTCGGGAAGATCTTGCCGCGGCTCGTGTCACCGACGTTGTGGCCGGCCCGGCCGATGCGCTGCAGGCCGCTCGCCACCGATCCCGGCGACTCGACCTGGACGACGAGGTCGATCGCTCCCATGTCGATGCCGAGCTCGAGGGAGCTCGTCGCCACGAGCGCCTTGAGCCGGCCCGACTTCAGCTCGTCCTCGATGAGCAGGCGCTGCACCCGGCTGAGGGACCCGTGGTGGGCCTTCACGAGGTCCCCCCCGTGGCCCGTCGCGCCGACGTGGTCGGAGATGGGGGCCTGCACGGCCTCGCCGGCCTCCTCGGCCTCCGCCAGCTCGTTCAACCGCGCCGCGAGGCGCTCGGAGAGCCGCCGGGCGTTCACGAAGATGAGCGTCGAGCGGTGCCGGCGGATCAGGTCGAGGAGCATCGGGTGCATGGACGGCCAGATGCTCGACCGGGCCGGGCCGTTGGACGCCGGGCCGCTCGCCGGCTCGTCGAGCACCTCCCCGAGGCGGCTCATGTCTGCCACCGGGACGACGACCTCGACCTCCATCGGCTTGCGCTGGCCGGCGTCGACGATGGTGACGGGGCGGGGGGTGCCACCGGTGCGGCCACCTGCCCGCCGGCTCCCGCTCGCTCCTGCCTGCTGACCCTCCCCGGCCACCTCAGCGTCGCTGGTCGGCTCGGTGCCGCCGAGGAACCGTGCGATCTCCTCGAGCGGCCGCTGCGTGGCCGACAGCCCGATCCGCTGCGGCGCCGGGCGCCCACCGGTGACGACGAGGTGCTCGAGGCGCTCCATCGTGAGGGCCAGGTGGGAGCCCCGCTTCGTCGCCGCCAGGGCGTGGATCTCGTCGATGATCACCCAGCGCACGCCGGCCAGCGTCGTGCGGGCCTGCGAGGTGAGCATGAGGAACAGCGACTCGGGCGTCGTGATGAGGACGTCGGGGGGGCTGCGGACGAGCCGCCGGCGCTCGTCCGCGGGCGTGTCGCCGCTTCGCACCCCGACGGTGGGGAGCGTGACGTCGAGGCCGAGGCGCTCGGCCGCGAGTCCGATGCCCGTCAGGGGGGCCCGGAGGTTCCGCTCGACGTCGACGGCCAGGGCCCTGAGCGGGGAGATGTAGAGCAGCCGGGTCCGCAGCTCCCGCTCCTCCGGGACGGGTGCGGCTGCGAGCTGGTCGAGGCCCCAGAGGAAGGCGGTCAGGGTCTTGCCCGAGCCGGTCGGCGCCAGGATCAGCGTGTGGTCGCCGGCGGCGATGGCCGGCCAGCCCTGCTCCTGCGCAGGGGTCGGCCGGGGGAACGAGGTGGTGAACCACGCCCGTGTGGCGGGGGTGAACCGCTCCAGCACCACGGGACGAGGCTACCGGCGAGCCGGCGCCCGCCGGAGTGGCGACGGCGGTCAGGCGTCGGCCAGACGTCCCTGCTCGTCGGCTCGGCGGAGGCTGAGCGGGCCCGTCCCCCGCAGCGCCTGGACGACGTCGTCGACCTTCGTGCGGTCGCCGGTGTGGACCGCGAGGCGCGGCTGGCCGGTGCCCTCGGACGCCTCGGCGTTGTAGGTCTCCCCCCACGCCTCGCTCACCGGCAGGCCGGTGGCGCCGCCGTAGAAGCCGCCTGCGTAGCCGCCGAAGATGGCCCCGCCGAGGGCGCCGCCGAGCCCGAGCGCGAGCGGCGAGTAGAGGTCGAACACGGCGCTGGCTGCCGCACCGACGAGCGCGCCGATCAGCGCACCGATCAGCGCACCGCCGACGAAGCCGACACCGGCGCGCTTGCCCACCTTGCCCGTGGCCTCCATGTCGGCGTCCCGCTGCGCCTCGTTGCTGAGCGGCTTGCGCTCGGCACCGGGGACGTCGAGCTCGATGGCGCCCCCCTCGACGCCGTGGCGCTCGAGGATGGTGATGGCCGCCCGCGCTGCATCGAGGTCCGGGTAGATGGCGATGACGTCGTTCGCGCTCGCGCGGTCGCTGCCTGAGTCCATGGCCGCGCTCTACCCCGCGGGCTCGGCTGCGTCACGCCGGGCTGGCCTGCCCGGGCTAGCCCGCGGTGATCGTTCCCCTCATGGTGGCGGGGTGGACGTCGCACAGGTAGGGGACCTCACCCGGCTCGTCCAGGGTGAAGGTCAGCTCCTGGGTGACGGGACCGTCCTCCACCTCGGTGATCGGCTCGTCGGGACCGCCGGTGTCCACGTGCAGGTTGTGCGGGACGCCTTCGTGGTCGTTCTCGTAGGTCACCGTGACCTCCTCACCGACCGGCACCTCGAACGCCTCGATGTCGAAGCTCAGGTCCGTGCTGGTGATGGTCAGGCTGGTGACGGGCCCCTCCGGCGCGGCCGCCGCGTCGTCGTCGTCCCCGCCGCAGCCGACCACCGGCAGGGCCACGAGGGCGGCGAGGAGGGCGAGCCGGCCGACGTCGGACCGGGCGGTGGAAGCCATGCCGGAACCGTAACGACCGAGCCCTCGGTAGGACCAACCCGCCGGTAGCCTCGCCGCGATGGCCGACTCCCACCCTGCGTTCGAGGAGTACTGCGAGGCGATCTTCGAGCTCGAGGAGGACGACCTCGACGTCATCCAGGCCCGGATCGCCGACCGCCTGCACGTCTCCCGGCCGGCCGTGTCGGAGATGGTCCGGCGGATGGCGGGCGAGGGGCTCGTGACCCTCGACGGGGGCATCCACCTCACGGCCGCCGGCGCCCGGCTCGCGGAGCGGGTCGTCCGCCGCCACCGCCTCGCCGAGCGCTTCCTCACCGACATCCTCGGCCTCAGCTGGGCGGAGGCGCACACCGAAGCCGGTCGCTGGGAGCACGTCCTTTCGGACCCGGTGGAGGCGGCCATGAACCGGCTGCTGGGTGACCCCACCACGTGCCCGCACGGCAACCCCATCCCCGGCTCCGCCTACACCACGCCCGACACGGTGGTGCTCTCGTGCGTGGCCGTCGGCACCAGCTTCGTGGTGACCCGCATCCCCGAGGAGCTGGAGTTCACACCCGGCCTGCTCGAGTTCCTCGAGGAGGCCGCGCTGCTGCCCGGCACGCGGGGCGAGGTCACGGCCACCTCCCCCGAGGGGGTGGTGACCGTCTGCATCGACGACCGCCACATCGGCATCGGGTCGTTCGCCAGCGACCGCATCCTCGTGCTCGCCGAGGCCGACGCCGAGGCCGTCGCCGTCTGACCGGTGCCGGTCGGCGGCCCCCAGGGGTCGTGGCCCCGGCCGGTGGGCGACTTGGCCGCCGCCGGAAGGTCGTGCCACTGTTAGGCATGCCTAACAGCCTCCGCCCGCCGGTCTGGCGGCGCCTGCCCGTCCTGCTCGTGTCCCTCGCCCTGGTCGCGGCCGCCTGCGGCTCCGACGACGGCGACGAGCCGGCCGGCTCGGCGGAGGGCAGCGGCGCCGACGAGGCCGGGTCCCTCACCGTCTACTCGGGCCGCAGCGAGGAGCTGGTCGGCCCGCTCCTCGAGCGCTTCGAGACGGACACGGGCATCGGCATCGAGGTCCGCTACGGCGACACCGCCGAGATGGCCGGCCAGATCATCGAGGAAGGTGACAACTCCCCTGCCGACGTCTTCTACGGGCAGGACGCAGGTGCGCTGGGGGCGCTGTCGTCCGAGGGCCTGCTTGCCCCGCTCGACGCCGAGGTGATCGGTGTGGTGGAGGAGCAGTTCCGCTCGGTCGACGACCTGTGGGTGGGGACGTCGGGCCGGCTCCGGGCGCTCGCCTACAACACCGAGGCCGTCTCCGAGGAGGAGATCCCGGCCTCGATCCTCGACCTCACCGACCCGGCCTGGGAGGGGCGCCTCGGGTGGGCGCCGACGAACGGCTCGTTCCAGGCCTTCGTCACCGCCCTGCGCGTGCTCGTCGGCGAGGACGGGGCCCGGGCCTGGCTGGAGGGCATCGAGGCGAACGGCGTGACCGTCTACGAGAACAACGTCGCCATCGTCGAGGCCGTCGCGGCGGGCGAGATCGACGCCGGGTTCGTGAACCACTACTACCGCTTCCAGCTCGAGGCGGACGGGTCCGACATGTCGGACGTCGAGAACCACTACTTCACCGACGGCGACCCGGGCGCGCTGGTCAACGTGGCCGGCGTCGGGATCGTCGAGGGCACCGACGAGCAGGCGAGCGCCGAGCGACTCGTCGAGTACCTGCTCGAACCGGAGGCCCAGGAGTACTTCGCCACCGAGACCTTCGAGATCCCCCTCGTCGACGGCGTCGAGGCGGCGGCGGCGCTGCCCGACCTGACGGTGCTCGAGCAGCCCGACCTCGACCTGGCCCAGCTCGAGGACCTGGAGGGCACGCTCGCCCTCCTCACCGACGTGGGCGTCCTCTAGCCCGTGCGCCGGAGGAGCCCCCGCAGGGGCGCACCGGTGGCGTGACGCTCATCGAGGGTGTCGGGGGCGGCGACCTCGCGGTCCCCGCACCGCCGGCGTCTGTCGCGACCCGTCGCCCGGCGACGGCCGCCACCGGCGCGGTGGTGGCGGCGGCGGTCGCGGTCTCGGTCGGCAGCCTCGTGCCGGCCGGGTACCTCGTCGTGCGCGGGTCCGAGGCCGGGCTCGCCCGCATGCTCGAGGTGGCGAGCGAGGGACGGACGCTCGCCCTCCTCGTCCGCAGCGGCCTCCTCGCCCTGGCGGTCACCGCCGCGTCGGTGGCCATCTCCGTCCCGGTGGCGTGGCTGACGGCCAGGACCGACCTGCCGTGGCGGCGAGCCTGGGTGGTGCTGACCGCCCTCCCGCTCGCCATCCCGACCTACGTCGGCGGCTACGCCTTCGTGGCCGCACTCGGGCCGCGGGGCATCGCCCAGGGGTGGCTCGAGCCGCTCGGGGTCGAGCGGCTCCCGTCGATCTACGGCTTCCCCGGCGCCTTCCTCGCCCTCACCCTGTTCAGCTACCCGTACGTGCTGTTGACCGTGCGGGCTGCGCTGCGCCGGCTCGACCCGAGCCTCGAGGAGGCAAGCAGGTCACTCGGCAGGGGGCGGCTCGCCACCTTCGTGCACGTCACGCTCCCGCAGCTGCGCCCGGCGATCGTCGCCGGCTCGCTCCTCGTGGCGCTCTACGCGCTGCACGACTTCGGCGCCGTGTCGCTCCTGCGCTTCGACTCCTTCACCCGCGTGATCTACACGCAGTACCGGGGGTCGCTCGACCGGTCGGCCGCCGCCGTGCTCGGGCTCGTCCTCATGGCCGTCACCCTGGCGCTCGTCACCGCTGAGCTGCGGACCCGGGGGAGCTCGGCCTACCACCGGCTGCACGGCGGCGGTGCCAGGAGCGCCCCGCCCGTCGGCCTCGGCCGCTGGCGGTGGCCGGCCGCCGCCGCCTGCGGCCTCCTCGTGGCCGCCGCCCTGCTCGTGCCGCTCGGCGTCATCGCGTACTGGCTCGTGAGGGGCACGACCTCGGCCGACCCCCTCCGTCTGACGCTCGACCTGGTCGGCAACAGCCTGCAGGCGTCAGCCCTCGGGGCGGTGGTGTCACTCGCCGCGGCATGGCCGGTGGCCGTGCTCAGCGTCCGGCGGCCGGGCCTCCTCGCCTCGGTCGTCGAGCGGGCGACCTACGTCGGCTACGCCCTGCCCGGCATCGTGGTCGCCCTCTCGCTCGTCTTCTTCGGGGCACGGGTGGCGCCGGCGATCTACCAGACCCGCACCCTGCTCGTGTTCGCCTACGTGGTCCTGTTCCTGCCCCAGGCGGTCGGCGCGCTGCGGGCGTCGCTGCTCCAGGTCCCCCCGTCGCTCGAGGAGGCGTCCCGGCTGCTCGGCGTCCACCCGTTCGGCACCGCCCGCCGGGTGGTCCTGCCGCTCGTGCGGCCGGGCGCGCTCGCCGGCCTCGCCCTCGTCTTCCTGACCTGCATGAAGGAGCTGCCGGCGACGCTGCTGCTGGCCCCGACCGGGTACCAGACCCTCGCCACCCAGGTGTGGGGGGCGACGAGCGAGGCCTTCTTCAGCCGGGCGGCGGCGCCGGCCCTCGCCCTCGTGGCGCTCTCTGCGATCCCGATGGTGCTCCTGACGAGGGGTGAGGAGCGCCAGCCGCCCCGCCGGCGCCCCGACGGGCGCTGAGGATCAGCCCACCGGCCACGAGGGCGCCGGCTCGCCGGCGTAGGCGACGCCGACCAGGTCCCCCCGCCGGAACGCCGTCCCCGGGCCCGTCCTCGCCCGGAGCACGTCGCCGTCGCGGAGGGCGAGCTCGTACACCGTGTCGTGGCCGTAGAACTCGACGAGCGTGACGGTGGCCGCCTCCCCCGAGACGAGGCGCAGGTGCTCGGGTCGGACCAGGACCGTCCGCTCGCCGTGGCCGGGGGCGTCGAGCGGCACGGCGCCCACGGACGTGCGGGCGACCCCGCCGTCGGCCTCGCCTCGCACGAGGTTGGCCTCGCCGACGAACCCGGCGACCCAGGCGGAGGCGGGCCGGGCGTACAGCTCCGCCGGGGTGGCCTGCTGCTCGATGACGCCCGCCCGCATCACGGCGACCTGGTCGCCGAGCACGAACGCCTCCTCCTGGTCGTGGGTCACGAACACCGTGGTGACGCCGAGGTCGCCGAGCAGGCGGTGCACCTCAGTCCTCACCTCGACCCGCAGCGCGCTGTCGAGGTTGGAGAACGGCTCGTCGAGCAGCAGCACGCCGGGGCGGGGGGCAAGGGCACGGGCCAGGGCCACCCGTTGCTGCTGGCCACCCGAGAGCGTCCCGGGTCGCCGGTCCCCGAGGCCCTCGAGCCCGACCAGGGCCAGGCTCTCCTCGACCCGCCCGCTCCTGCGCCCCGCCCGGTCCAGCCCGTAGCCGACGTTGGCGGCGACGCTCAGGTGGGGGAACAGCGCCCAGTCCTGGAACACCATCCCGACGTGGCGGCGCTCGGGGGCGACCTGGCCGTCTGGGCCCGTGAGCACCCGGCCGCCCACGGCCACCTCACCCTCGTCAGGGCGCTCGAGCCCTGCGATCGTGCGGAGCAACGTGGTCTTGCCGCAGCCGCTCGGCCCGAGCAGGGCGACGACCTCGCCCGGCGCCACGCGGAGCGAGACCTGGCGCAGCACGGCCACGCCCGGGGTGAACGACTTGGAGATGCCCCGGACCTCGACCCCGGGGGCGGGAGCCGAGCCGGCACCCCGGACCCGCCCGCCTGCGACCTCCCGGCGCCCGGCCTGCCTGGGCCCGGCCCGCCCGGCGCCGACCTGCCCGTCGTCGGCCTGCCCGTCGACAGCCTGCGTCCGGGCGGCGGCGGTCTCCATGACCACCTCAGTCTACGGCCGGCCCGGCCCCCCGGCCGCTGTCGGCTCGACCGCTGCGAGCGCCGGCGGCAGCGGCTCCGCGTGGACGAGCGTGAGGCGCCGGGTGGAGCGGGTGAGGGCGACGTAGAGCGAGCGCAGCCCCTGCGGCTCCTCGGCGACGATGCGGGCGGGCTCGACGACGACGACGGAGTCGAGCTCGAGCCCCTTCACCAGTCGCACCGGGACCACCGTCACCTGGCTGGCGAGGCCGGTCCGCTCCGCCTCCCCGTGGGCGATCGAGGCTTCCCGCAGGGCCGCTGCGATGTCGGGGGTGAGGGAGTCGGGGCCGATGATGGCGACGTTGCCCTCTCCGACGGCGTCCCGCTCGACCTCGGCCAGGGCCGCCACCTGCGCCGGGAGGGAGGCGGCGTCGACCGCCACGACCTCCGCCGGGGCGTCGCCCTGGCGCACCGAGTCGGGGGGTCGGAGGCCCGGGAAGGCCACCGCCAGGACCCGGTTGGCGAGGGCGAGGATCGAAGCCGGGGTCCGGTAGCCGATGCTCAGCTCGCGCACCCGGGACGGTCGGCGGGTGGGGAGGTGGGCGAGCACGGCGTCCCAGTCGGGCGGTGCCCACGGCCCCGTCGCCTGGGCGATGTCACCCACCACGGTCATCGAGCCGCCGAGCGAGCGCCGGCTGAGCATGCGGAGCTGCATCGGCGAGAGGTCCTGCGCCTCGTCGACCACGATGTGGCCGTAGGTGCGGACGCCCTCGTCCTCGTCCCGGGGCCGGTGGCCCAGCAGCGAGCGAGCCTCGTCGAGGAGCGGGACGTCGCTCGTCGCCCACCGGACCGGCTGACCGGGCTCACCCCGGGAGCGGGCCAGCGCCGCCTGCTCGCGCTCGGAGAACAGGTCGTGGCTGGCGAGGCGCAGCAGCGCGGCCGAACCGAACAGGTCTCGCAGCAGCTCGCCGGGGCTCAGCACCGGCCACATCCGCTCCAGCGCCTCCTTGACGTCGGGATCGCCACGCAACCGCTCCCGCACCACATGGGGCTCCAGCTCGGTCCGCGCACTGGCGGCCAGCTGCTCCCAGAGGCCCTGCTCGACCAGCTTGCGCCCGGCGTTGTGGGTGCGGGAGCGGCGCCGGGCGCTGCGGACGATCCGCTCGGTCGCCTCGGCGCTGCACCGCAGGGTCATCACCCCGAACCCCACGGCCAGCTCGCGGCGGAGGGGGCGCTCCCGGTCCCTGACGGCCTTGCCGAGGACGTCGACCATGCGCAGGTCGCCCTTCACCCGGCCGGCGAGCGGGTCCTCCCGCTCGTCGCCGACCTCCTCGGCCACGAGGTCCGACAGCACGGCGAGCTCGACCCCGGCCTCGCCGAGGGACGGCAGCACCCGCTCGATGTAGCGCAGGTAGAGCCGGTTGGGGCCGACGACGAGCACGCCCTGGCCCTCGAGGGGGAAGCGGTACGTGTAGAGCAGGTACGCAGCCCGGTGCAGGGCGACCACCGTCTTGCCGGTCCCGGGCCCCCCCTGCACGACCAGCACCCCGGCCAGCTCGGAGCGGATGATGTCGTCCTGCTCGGCCTGGATGGTGGCGACGATGTCGCCCAGGTAGCCGGAGCGGCGCTGGTCGAGGGCGGCCAGCAGTGCGCCCTGGCCGACGATCCCGCCGGTGGGCCCGTCGTCGACCGGACCGAGGCCGTCCGCGCCGCTGCCGAAGACCTCGTCCTCGATGCCGAGCAGCTGGCGGCCCTTCGTGGCGAAGTGACGGCGGCGGCTGAGGCCCATCGGGCTGCGGCCCGTCGCCCGGTAGAACGGCTCGGCCACCGGCGCCCGCCAGTCGACGACGACCGGCTCCTGGTGCTCGTCGGCCACCGCCACACGGCCGATGTAGAACGCCTCGTCGGCCACCGCCCCGCTGCCCCGGCCGGCGTCGTCCGGCTCGCCGTCGACCGGAGCCGACGCGCCGCCCGCTGCGCCCGGCTCCTCCTCGGGGGCGGCTCGGCCGCCGTCCTGCCCCGGGCGAACCTGGTGCGCCCCGTCGCCAGAAGGCGTGCGGTCGTCCCCCGCCGGGTCGGCACCGCCGTCCGCCCGCCGGTCGATCCGTCCGAACACCAGCGCCACGTCGCCGAGGCGGAGCTGGGCCAACCTCGCCCTGATGGTCTCCTCGACGACCTCGCTCTCGATGCGGGCCTGGTGGGTGCCGCCGGGACCCACCGACGAGAGGTTGCGGAGGCTCATCGCCCGCTCGCGGGCCGACGCGAGGCTCTCGTAGGCGTGGTCGATGTACGCCTGCTCGGCCTCGAGCTCCGGATGTCCGGCCATGCCACCCCTCGCCCCCTCGGTCAGGCACCGGCCCGGGGGAGTTCGCCATGGTAGGCGGCGCGCGCCCGCCCCCCGGCCACCTCCGGGTCAGCCGTGGCGGGCGATCTCGGCGGCGAGGTCGAGGGGGGCCACCACGGCCTGCCCCTCGTACTCGCCCCACGAGGCCCGGGGCACGGCCCACATCACCTCGAACTCGTTGCCGTCGGGATCGGCGCCGTAGAGCGACTTCGAGGCGCCGTGGTCGCTCTCGCCCCGGAGCGCGCCGAGCTCCACGAGCGTGCGACGGGCCTCGGCCAGGTCGTGGATCGAGTCGACCTCCCACGCCAGGTGGTAGAGCCCCACCCGACCGGGCTCGGGGCCCGGCGCCCCGGCGCCGATCCCGAACAGCCCGAGGTCGTGGTGGTTGTCCGTCCCCGCCGACCGCAGGAACGCGGCCCGGCCGGGGACCTGGTCGACGACCTCGAAGCCGAACGCGGCCTGGTAGAACCCGACGGCTCGCTCCACGTCACGGACGTAGAGCACGGCGTGGTTGAGGCGCTTGACGGGGATCATGTGTCGCTCCTGTTCCGGACGCCGGTCACCGTCCGCCGACGGCGACCGGGCGTCCCTGTGCTGATGCTGCGTGTGCTGGTTGCTGCCTGTGCTGGTGTCTAGGGCGGGACGGCGGGCCGGGTGCCCGCCGTCGCACCCGTCCGGTGAGGCTCAGGCCTCGCCGCCCGCCGCCGCCGGGGCCTGGAGGACGACCTCGGCCTCGATCTCGATCTTGACCTTCTTGCCCACCAGGACGCCACCGCTCTCGAGGGCTGCGTTCCAGGTCATGCCGAACTGCTCGCGGTCGACCTCGGTGGTGGCGGTGAAGGCGGCGCGGCTCCCGCCCCAGGGGTCGGAGGCCGTCCCCTCGAAGGTGGTGTCGAGGGTGACCTGCCTGGTGACGCCCCGGATGGTGAGGTCGCCGGTGACCTGCCAGTCGCGGCCGCTGCCGGAGACCGAGGTGCTGGTGAACGTCATCGTCGGGAACTCGGTGGCGTTGAAGAAGTCGTTCGTGCGCAGGTGCTCGTCGCGCTTCTCGTCGCGGGTGTCGATGCTCGTCACGTCGACGGCGACCTGCACGCTCGACCTCGCGGGGTCCTCGGCCACGACGACGTCACCGGTGAAGGAGCTGAAGCGGCCTCGGACCTTGGAGAGGCCCAGGTGGCGCACGCTGAAGCCCACCGACGTGTGCGACGGGTCGATGGACCAGGTGCCGGCGGCGGGAAGGGTGTCGTCTCCGACGGTGCGGGTCATGGCTGCGGTCATCGTGTGCCTCCTCGGCTGTCGGTTGCGGGTGCAACCGTTGTACCTGCAACCACTCTAGCGTTCGGTCGTTGCGACTGCAACGAGTTTCTGTAGACTGTGGTGGTGCCCACGGCCCGCTCCCGCTGCGAGGACGAGCGGATCACCGCCTTCGGGATGCTCCTCGAGGCGCACGCCGCCGTCACCTCCGTCGTCAACCGGGAGCTCGAGGCCACGGCAGGGATGCCGATCACGTGGTTCGAGCTGCTCATCCGCCTGTCCCGCTCGCCCGAGCAGCGCCTCCGCATGAGCGAGCTGGCGGGGCAGGTCGGCCTCAGCCACAGCGGGCTGACGAGGCTCGTCGACCGGGTCATCGAGGCCGGGTTCGTGCAACGGGAGGCGTGCCCGGATGACCGTCGGGGCGCCTTCGCGGTGCTGACCCCGGCCGGCGGGGCGGCGCTCGACTCGGCCCTCGACGGACACCTCGAGAGCATCGATCGCCACCTCGTGACCCCGCTCGGGCCCGAGGGCCTCGCGAGGCTCACCGACCTCCTGCGCACGCTGCGCGACGCGTCGCCGACCGGTGCGAGCCCGTCGAGCGCCTGCCCCACGGGGCCGAGCCCGGCCTGAACGACCCGCCCCCCCGCCGCCCGCCGGAAGGGAGGGCAGGTGGTCGCCGCCGCCGACGACGGGGCAGGCTGCTGTGGTGGCTGGCGCGAGCGAGGTGGGGACGGGCGGCGTGGGCCTGGTGCTCGGTGCCGGTGGGGTCATCGGCCACGCCTGGCACGCAGGGGTGGTGGCGGCTCTCGCCGAGGAGGGTTGGGACGCCAGGCGCGCCGACGTGGTGGTGGGGACGTCAGCCGGCTCGGTCGTCGCGGCGCTGCTGCGGGCCGACCTCGACCCGAGCGACATCTACGCCCGAGCCGTCGACCAGCCGCTGTCGCCCGCAGGCCAGCGCATCGTGGCCGCCGGCCTCGGCAGCCGCCCGCCGATCCCCCCGTCGTTCCGCCCACCGGCCCGGGGCGGCTGGGCTCCGGCGGCCCCCCGGACGGTCCTGCGGGCGCTCAACCCGCTCAACCCGAGGTTCGGCCTGCTCACCGGGGCACTGCCCAGGGGGACCAACGACACGGCCATGATCTCCGACGGGATCGGCCGCCTCCACGCCGAGGGCTGGCCGTCCGCCACCATGTGGATCTGCGCGGTGCGCCTGCGGGACGGTCGCCGGGTCGCCTTCGGCAGGGACGTCCCGGGTGAGGTTCCCGACGGCGGACCCGCCCAGGTGCCGGTGGGGCTGGCGGTGGCGGCGTCGTGCGCCATCCCCGGCTTCTTCGCGCCGGTGGCCATCGACGGCGTGGACCACGTCGACGGTGGCGTCCACTCCCCCACCAACGGCGACCTCCTCGCTGCGGTGCGCCCCCGCCTCGTCGTGGTGTCGTCGCCCATGTCGATGGACCGGTCGGCGCTGCGGGGCATGCGGCCGGACCGGGCCCTGCGGCTGGGCCACCGCACGACGCTGCTCCGGGAGGTGGGGGCCCTGCGCCGGGCCGGCTCGGTCGTGATCAGCCTGCAGCCCGGCCCCGAGGACATCGCGGCGATGGGCCCCCCGGGCACGGCCATGGACCCCAGCAGGCGGGGCCCCGTGGCCCTGCAGGCCAGGGAGACGACGCTCCGCCGGCTCCAGCGCAAGCCCGTGAAGGACGCCCTCGCCGGCGTGTGAACGGGCACCCACCGGGACCGGCTCGCACTTGCGGCGCCCGGGACCACCGCGCCGCACGGGCGCGGGGGCTGCCTAGCGACCGGGCGCCTCGCCCACCTCTGCGAGGGCGTCGGCGACCGCCGCCCGCAACCGTCGGGCGCCGTCGGCGTCGAGGTGGGCGACGATGCCGGTGCCTGCCGCGCTGACCTCCTCCACCGTGAGGGTGACGCGCAGGTCGCCGCACCCGTCGCAGTCGTCGGACAGGCCGACCATCCACGACGACGGGGGCTGCTCGACGTCCCCCGGTGGGTGGGCGTCGCGGGCGTCGTCGATCGAGCGTCGCATGGGCCCATGGTCGCGCCCACCGGTAGGTTGCCGCGGTGCCGGACCCTGCTGTGCCCCCGTTCCTCGCCGCCTGCCGCCGCCAGCCGACGGCCCGCACGCCGGTGTGGTTCATGCGCCAGGCCGGCCGGTCGCTCCCCGAGTACCGGGCCATCCGGGGAGACGGCAGCATCCTCGACGCCATCAAGGTCCCGGACCTCTCGACCGAGATCACGCTCCAGCCGGTGCGCCGCTACGGGGTCGACGCCGCCATCCTCTACTCCGACATCGTCGTGCCCGTCCACGCCATCGGCTTCGGCGTGGACATCGCGCCCGGGGTGGGACCCGTCGTCGAGGCGCCCTTCGAGCGCGAGGCCGACCTGGCCCGCCTCCGGCCGCTCGAGCCGGAGGAGGACACGCCCTGGGTGCTCGAGACCGTGCGCCAGCTGGTCGACGAGCTGCCGGCGGCGGTGCCGCTCATCGGCTTCGCCGGGGCCCCCTTCACCGTGGCCAGCTACCTCATCGAGGGTCGGCCGTCCCGGACCTACGAGAAGACGAAGGCGATGATGCTCGGCGAGCCCGCCCTGTTCTCGAGGCTGCTCGACGCGATCGCCACGCTCTCGCTGGCGTCACTGCGGTCGCAGGTGGAGGCGGGAGCCCAGGCCTTCCAGCTCTTCGACAGCTGGGCGGGGGCCCTGAGCGTCTCCGACTACCGCACGCACGTGCTCCCCGCCAGCCAGCGGATCTTCGCCGGCATGGCCGACCTGGGCGTCCCCGGCATCCACTTCGGCGTCGCCACCGGCGAGCTGCTCACGTCCATGGCGGACGCAGGTCCGGATGTGGTCGGGGTGGACTGGCGGGTCCCGCTCGACGCAGCGAGGTCGCGCCTCGGCGACCGGGTCGCCGTCCAGGGCAACCTCGACCCGGAGGCCGCCTTCGCCCCGTGGCCGGTCCTCGAGGCCAAGGTCCACGAGGTCCTCGACGCGAACCAGGGCCGCCCAGGTCATGTCTTCAACCTCGGCCACGGGGTGCTGCCGGGGACCGACCCCGACCAGCTGACCCGGGTCGTGGAGACCGTGCAGGCCGCCGGGCCCTGCGCGGCCGCCGGCGCTGCGGCAGCGAGCGGCTGACGTGCGGGTCGTCGTCGTCGGGGGCGGCATCGCCGGGCTGGCGGCAGCCCACGAGCTGGCCGACCTGCCCGACGTGATCACCACGGTCGTCGAAGGCGCCGACCGCCTGGGCGGCAAGGTGCACACCGCCCCCTTCGCCGACGCCGACCTCGACACCGGACCCGATGCGTTCCTCGCCAGGCGCCCCGAAGCCGTGCAGCTGTGCCGAGAGCTCGGCATCCTCGACCGGCTCGAGGCGCCCGCCACCGGGAAGGCGTGGCTGTGGGTCAGGGGCCGGCTCCGGCCCGTGCCCGAGGCCACGCTGCTCGGCGTCCCCACCGACGTCGGCGCCGTCGCCCGAACGGGTGTGCTGTCACCGGCCGGCCTCGCCCGCCTGGCCGCCGCCCCCCTCGTCACCCGGCGGCAGCGCCCGCTCGGACCCGGCGAGGACCGCACGATCGGGCAGGTGGTCCGGCGATCCCTCGGTGACGAGGTGCACGAGCGCCTCGTCGACCCGCTCGTCGGCGGCATCAACGCCGGGAACACCGATGCGCTGAGCATCGACGCCGTCGCCCCGCAGCTGGCGGCGGCCGCACGCCGCTCGGCCGACCTCGCGGCGGGCGCGAGGGAGGTGCAGGCCGCCGCGCCCGCAGCCCCTCCCGGCGCGCCGGCACCGGTCTTCTTCGGGCTCCCGGGCGGGATGGCGCGGCTCGTCGACGCGCTCGAGGCGCGGCTCGTGCGAGCCGGGGTCGAGGTGCGGACCGGCTCGCAGGTCGCGTCCCTCGGTCGCGACGGCGCCACCTGGCTGGCGCGCACCGCCGCCGGCGACGACGTCCGGGCCGACGCCGTGGTCCTGGCCGCCCCGGCGCCGGTCAGCGCACGCCTGGTCCGCCCGTTCGACGAGGCGGTCGCGGCCACGCTCGGGAACATCGCCCACGCCTCGGTGACGCTCGTCGCCCTCGCCTGGCCCCGCGAGGCGGTGCCCCGCCTCCCGCCCGGGAGCGGCTTCCTCGTCCCGAGGGGCGAGGGCCGGCTCATGACCGCCTGCTCCTGGTCGTCGAGCAAGTGGGCGCACCTGGCCGCGCCGTCCGGTCGGGTGCTGCTCCGGGTGTCAGCCGGCCGGGCCGACGACCACCGGGCGGGTGCCATGGACGACGACGAGCTGGAGACCAGGCTCCGCCTCGAGCTGCGGGACGCGATGGGCATCGTCGCCACCCCGTCGGCCGTCCGCATCACCCGCTGGCCCGATGCCTTCCCGCAGTACGCCCCCGGGCACCTGGGTCGGATCGCCGCTGCCGAGGCCACGCTGTCGGCCCGGCACCCGGGCCTGGTCCTGGCCGGCGCCGCACTGCGGGGCGTGGGCATCCCCGCCTGCATCGGGTCCGGCCGTGCGGCAGCCCGAGCGGTGGTGGCGGGCGTCGCGGCGTAGGCCCGTCCCGGTCCGCCCGTCGACCGACCGACCCGTCCCCGGGGGCGTCGGCGTGGATGCGTCGCGCAGGGGACCCGTCGAGGTGGGCCCGCCGCGGGACCCCGTCCCGGGGGCGTCGGCGTGGATGCGTCGCGCAGGGGACCCGTCGAGGTGGGGCCGGCGCGAGCCCCGTCCCGGGGGCGTCGGCGTGCGTTCGTCGGACGCGGGTGCGCCCATCGAGGTGAGGCCGTCGCGAGCCCGTCCCGGGGATGTCGACGTGCGTTCGTCGCACGCCGGGGGTGGCCTACGCCGACGGCTCCGAGCGGCGCCGGACGTCGGGCCGGCCGAGGACGGCAGCCAGCGCACGGTAGGCCGGGGCGCCAGCGGCGAGGCCGAGGTGGGTCGCCCGCAGCTCGACGTCCTCGGCCGCCGGGTCGAGGCAGGCCCGCCAGTCGACGACGCCGTCGGTCTTCGACCACATCGTGATGAACGGGAGCTCGGCCGGGAACGCCGCCTCGCGATCGCGATGGAAGTCCTCCTCGTCGAAGCGGGCGCCGGGCCCGAGCACGCCGAACCGCGCGGCCAGGCGCAGGCCCTCGATGGGCAGGCGGACGTAGAAGTGGGGCGGGTACGCCTGGCGGTGCGGCGACCCGAGCGTGACGAGCAGCGCCAGCTTGTCGGGGTACCGCACGGCCGCCACCCGGGCCTGGTGGCCCCCCCGGCTGTGCCCGATCACCACGGGCCGGCGACCGGTGCCGGCCCGCAGCTCGTCGACGGCCTGGTTGATGGCCGCCACGCTGCGCTCGCTCGGGCCGACGTTGCGCCCGACGGCTGCATCGGCCACCACGTAGCCGGCTCGCCGCAACCAGCGCTCGAGGATGGCCGAGCTCCCCGCACCGGCCCCGAAGCCACCGACGACCAGCACGGGCCGCCCCTCCCCCGGGGGGACACCCTCGCCCCGCCACACCGGCGAGCGGAACAGGTCGGCCAGCTCCAGCGCCCAGCCCGCCTCCCGCCAGGTCGGTCGGCCGAGCAGGCCGGCCAGACCGGCCTGGGGCGGCTCGAGGGGGACGTCGGGCTCGTGCACGCGCAGCCCCTACCCAGCGAGACGGCAGCTGCCGATCATCCCGGCACCCGACGGCCGCCGTCGACCGGACGGGCGGGCCCGGGGTCACGGACCGTCCGTCGCCCCGCCGTCGTCCGGCGCCGAGAGCCGCTCCGCCGGGATTGCGATGAAGAGGCCCTCGGCCGTGGCGATGCGCACGCCGTCGTGCCACGCCTCGCCGTCGATCCACAGCTTCCGACCGTCCCGCTCCCGGAGGCGTGACCGCAGCTCGAGCTCCGCCCCGACGGGCGTCGGCGCCAGGTACGAGACGGTGAGGCGGCCGGTGAACGCAGGCGTGCCCTGCATGGCGAGCACGAAGCCCATGGTGTCGTCGAACACGGCCGCGACGATCCCGCCGTGGGCACGGCCGGGCGCACCCTCGAAGGCGGCGCCGAGCGTGACCCGGGCGACCGCCTCCTCACCCTCTCGCCGGACCACGATGGCGATCCCCATCGGGTTGGCGGCGCCGGAGACGACGCAGTCGGGGAAGTGGTCCATCGTCTGGCCGTCTTCGGGCGGCGCCTCGAACAGGCGCCGCTTCATGTCGCCCACCGGCCGGCGCCGCTCGCTCCCTGCCTCCACCGCCGGCAGCACGTCCTCGACGAGCGCCCTGACGCGCCGGAGCACCTCGTCGGGGACGTGGTGGCCGACGAAGGCGTGGCCGAGCCGCCGGAGCGCAGCGGCGGCGGACAGCCGGTCGGGGGATGCGTCGACGTCAGGCGGCACGGCCGGACACTACGAGCGGACGGAGCGGGGGGGCTGTGCCCGTCCGCTCGACCTGGCGACGGGCGTCCTCGGCCGAGGGCCGGCGGGGTGGTTGGGGGCAGCGGTGGCGGACCCGCGATCATGGGGCGTGCGCGCCGACCCCGATCCGGACCTGGAGCGCCCGCCCGCCACCGGTGGACGGGCGGGGGCCGTCGCAGCGACGGACCCTCCGGCTCGGACCGCGCGGGCCCGCCGACGTCGACGTGCCGGGACGGGGCTCGTCGCCGGGCTGCTCCTCACGGCGGGGCTCCCCCCCTTCGGCTGGTGGCCGCTCGCCCTCCTGGGCGCAGGCGTGCTCGCCCTCGGGCTCAGCGACGCGCCGCTGCGGGGTCGCATCGCCGTGGCGGTGGGGACGGGGTTCGGGCTGCTCGCACCGGGGCTGTTCTGGATGTCGGAGTTCAGCGCCCCCGGCTACGTGCTCGCCGTCCTGATCGAGGTGGTGCTGCTTGCGGTCGGCCTCACGCTCGTACCGTCCGGCCCCGCCCGCGTGGTCGGCCTCCCCGCCGCCCTCGTCCTCGCCGAGTCCCTGCGTGGGATCTGGCCGTTCGGGGGCGTGCCGATCGCCACCGTCGCCCAGACCCAGATCGGCGGCCCCCTGGCGTTCACGGGCCGCCTCGGTGGCGGCCTCCTGCTCACCGCGCTGGTCGGCGTCGTCGGCGCGGCGCTCCTCGCGGCCGCACGTCGACGCCCCCGCACCGCCTCCGCCGGTCTCGCCCTCGTGGTCGTCGTCGCCGTCGCCGGCGCCGCCACCGACCCGGGGAGACCGGTGGGCACGCTGTCGACCGCCGTCGTCCAGGGCGGGGGCGAGCGCGGCCTCCTGGCGTCCGACGACGGCGCCGACGACGTGATCCGGGCCCACCTCGAGGCGAGCGACGAGCTGCCGGACGAGCTCGACCTGGTGCTGTGGCCGGAGAACGTGATCACCGTGAAGGAGCCGGTGGCGGGGACCTCCCAGGCCGCATCCCTGGCCGCGCTCGCGCGCCGGCTGGACGCCACCGTCGTGGCCGGTGTGGTCGAACGGGAGGGGGACCGGTTCCGGAACGCGTCCGTGACCTGGAGCCCGGACGGCGAGCTGTCCGCCCGGTACGAGAAGAACCAGCGCGTCCCCTTCGGCGAGTACGTGCCGATGCGCGACCTCATCGAGGAGGTCACCGACCTCAGCGCCATCCCCCGAGACGCCATCGCCGGGACGGAGCCGGGCCTCCTGGCCACGCCCGCCGGGGACCTCGGGGTGGTCATCTCCTACGAGGTGTTCTTCCCCCGCCGGGCCCGGGACGCCATGGTCGCCGGGGCCGAGGTCCTGCTCGCCCCGACCAACGCCTCGTCCTTCACCACCTCGCAGATGCCGGCGCTCGAGCTGGGGGCGGCCCGGATGCGGGCCGTCGAGACGGGCCGGGACGTCCTCCAGGCCGCCCCCACGGGCCTGTCGGGCGTCATCCGCCCGGACGGCACGGTGGTCGAGCAGTCGGACCTGGGGCGTCGACAGCTCCTCCTGGCCGACGTCGAGCGGCGGGTCGGCGACACGCCGTACACGACCCTCGGCGACGGTCCGTTCGTCGTCGGTGCGCTGCTCGCCCTGGCCGCTGCCTGGGTGCTCGAGCGTCGGGCACGGCGCCCTGTGACCCGTGTCACCGGTCCCGTCCGTACTTGACCGGGCGGTCGAGAGAGACCAACGTTGCCCCTTCATGCGACCCGACAGCCCCCTCCGGATCGCACTCCTCGTCTACCGCGGCAAGGCGCATTGCGGCGGTCAGGGCGTGTACACCCGGCACCTCAGCAAGGCGCTCGTCGACCTCGGCCACCACGTCGAGGTCTTCTCCGGGCCCCCCTACCCCCAGCTCGACGAGCGGGTGCCGCTGCACCGCCTCGAGAGCCTCGACCTCTACCGGGAGCCGGACCCCTTCCGCATCCCGAGGCCCCGCGAGATCCGGGACATGATCGACGTGCGGGAGCTCGCGCTGATGTGCACGGCCGGCTTCCCCGAGCCGTACACGTTCTCCCTGCGGGTGAGGCGGGCCCTCGCCGCCCGTCCCCACGACTTCGACATCGTGCACGACAACCAGAGCCTCGGGAGCGGGCTCCTCGGCGTCCAGGCCCCCCGGCCCGACGGCCTCGGCATCCCCGTGCTCGGCACGATCCACCACCCGATCACCATCGACCGCAAGGTCGAGATCGCCCACGCCGCCACGCTGCGCCGCAAGCTGACGCTGCGCCGTTGGTACGGCTTCACCAGGATGCAGACGAGGGTGGCCCGCCGGCTCCCCCGCATCATCACGGTGTCGGAGTCGAGCCTGGGCGACATCGTCGCCGACCACGGCGTGCGGCCCGAGCAGCTGCGGGTGGTCAACGTCGGCGTCGACCCCGACCTGTTCCGGCCGCTGCCCCACGTCGCCCGGGTGCCGGGCCGGCTGATGACGACGTCGTCGTCGGACGTGCCGATGAAGGGCCTCGTCCACCTGCTCGAGGCGGTGGCCAAGGTGCGCACCGAGCGACCCGACGTCGAGCTGACCGTGATCGGCAAGCCCACGCCCGACGGGTCCGTGCAGCGGACGGTGGACCGGCTCGACCTCGGCGACGCGGTGCACTTCGTCAGCGGCGTCAGCGACGAGCGCCTCGTGGAGCTGTACGCAGAGGCGGAGATCGCCGTCGTCCCCTCCCTGTACGAGGGCTTCTCACTGCCCGCAGTCGAGGCGATGGCAACCGAGGTGGCGCTGCTGGCCACCACCGGCGGTGCCATCCCCGAGGTGGTCGGGACGGACGGGACCACCGCGGCGCTGGTCCCCCCGGGTGACGCCGGCGCCCTCGCCACGGCCATCCTGGAGCTGCTGGCGGACCCGGAGCGACGGGCCCGCATCGGTGCTGCTGGCCGGCAGCGCGTGGCGAGGCGCTTCAGCTGGACCGCCGCGGCGGAGGGCACCGTCGCCCAGTACCGGGAGGTGATCGCCCTCCACGCCGGGACCCCGGGGATGAGCGCCTCCATCCCGGCCCCGGCCGACCCCGCCGTCGCCGACGATCCGACTGTCGAGTCGTGCTGACCGTCAGGTACGACCGGCTGGGGCTCCGGCCCGGTGACCGGCTGCTCGACCTCGGTTGCGGCGGTGGGCGCCACGCCTTCGAGGCCGCCCGCCTCGGCGCGAGGGTGACCGCCGCCGACCTCGACCTCGTCGAGCTCAAGGACGTGCACCAGCTCTTCGCGGCGATGTCGGAGGGCGGCGAGCTGGACCCTGGAGGGACGGGCGCAGCGGTGGGCGCCGACGCCCTCCGGCTCCCGTTCGCCGATGGCACCTTCGACCGGATCATCGCCTCCGAGGTGATGGAGCACATCCCCGACGACGCAGCCGCCGCGAGCGAGCTGGCGAGGGTGCTGCGCCCGGGCGGGACCATGGCGGTGACCGTCCCGTCGTGGTTCCCCGAGCAGGTGTGCTGGGCGATCACCGACGAGTACCACGCCCCCCACGTCCCCGGCGGCCACGTCCGCATCTACGCCGAGTCCCAGCTGCGGACCCGGTTGCGCGCAGCCGGGCTGAAGCCGGGGTTCGCCCACCGCGCCCACGCCCTGCACACCCCGTACTGGTGGCTCAAGTGCGCCGTGGGCACCACCAACGACTCGCACCCCCTCGTCGCCGCCTGGCACCGGCTGCTCGTGTGGGACATCACGGCCCGCCCGGCCGTCACCCAGATCGCAGACCGCGTGCTGAACCCCGTGCTCGGCAAGAGCCTGGTGGTCTACGCCACCAAGCCAGCGCCGTCCGGTCCGGGCACATGACGGTGGCTGCCCCGCCCGCCCGGCCGCGGGCCGAGCCTCCGGCGCCCGCACCGGGCGCCGTCGTCGCCGAGCCGCCGGCCACAGGACGGCTGGCCGGCCCGAGCGGGGCCGCCCCCGTCAGCCAGGTGCACGGGCACGACGCACCGAGCCGAGCTCGACTGCGCGGATGCCGGGCCCCCGTCGGCGAGCGCAGCCCGGACCCACGATCGGGCACGACATGAGCGGCTTCGCAGTCCCGGTGGTCGAGGGCGCCATCTCCGCCGGCCGCATCGCCGCGACGGTCGACGCCATCGCCGCCGTGCAGCTGCCGGACGGGATGATCCCGTGGTTCCCGGGGGGGCATGCCGACCCGTGGAACCACACCGAGGCGGCGATGGCCCTCGCCCTCGGCGGGCGTCGCAGCGCGGCCGAGCGGGCCTACCAGTGGCTCGTCGACCGCCAGCGGCCCGACGGCGCCTGGCACCAGTACTACCTCGACGGGGGGATCGAGGAGACGAAGCTCGACGCCAACGTCTGCGCCTACGTGGCCACCGGGGTCTGGCACCACTTCCTCCTCCACCGTGATTCCGGCTTCCTCGACGTCATGTGGCCCGTCGTCGAGGCGGCGATCGACTTCGTCCTCGACCTGCAGACGCCTCGCGGTGAGATCCTCTGGGCCCGCCACGACGACGGGACGCCGTGGAGCTTCGCCCTGCTCACCGGGTCGAGCTCGATCTGCCACAGCCTCCGCTGCGCCATCGCCATCGCCGAGCACCTCGGGCAGGAGCGCCCCGACTGGGAGCTGTCGGCGGCCCGCCTCGCCCACGTCGTGGCCCACGAGCCCGACGCCTTCCAGCCCAAGGAGCGCTGGGCGATGGACTGGTACTACCCGGTGCTGGCCGGGGTGCTCCCCGAGGGAGACGGCCGCCAGCACCTGGCCGAGGGCTGGTCGACCTTCGTGATGGAGGGGAAGGGCACGCGCTGCGTCAGCGACCGACCCTGGATCACCGCCGCCGAGACGTGCGAGTGCGTGCTGGCGCACCTCGTCGTCGGCGAGGACGAACGGGCGTCGGACCTGTTCCGGTGGATCCAGCACCTCCAGTCGGAGGACGGCGGCTGGCACACCGGCATCGTGTACCCCGAGCTGAAGCACTACCCCGGTGGCGAGTGCTCGACCTACACGGCGGCCGCCGTCGTGCTCGCAGCCGACGCCCTGAGCGGCACCAGCCCCGCCTCGGGGCTGTTCACCGACCGCGCCGTGCTCCCCGAGCTCCTCGACCCCTCGGAACCCGTCGACCGACCCGTCGACTGAGGCTGCCGAGTCCCGCCTCACCCTCGTCCCGGGGTCAGGACGGCCACGTCGACCGCCTCCTCGCGACCCCGCACCTCGACGCAGGACCGGGAGGCCCCGGGATGCTCGTCCTGCACGAGGGAGTACAGCGGCTCCGCCAGCACCACCTGTCCGACCCTGGCGGTCGACTGGAGGCGTGACGCGACGTTGACGGCGTCGCCGAGGGCGGTGAAGTCGACGACGGTGCCAGACCCCACCTTGCCGACGAACGCGCGCCCTGCGTTGGCGGCCACGCCGACGGGGAGATCCCCCATCGCGACGGCAAGGTCGATCGCCGCGAGGGCGGTGCGGCGGCGGTACGCGGTGCCGGCGACGCCCGGGACGAAGATCGCCATGACCTCGTCACCGATCAGCTTGTCGATGATCGCGTCGTGGTCGATCAGGACCTCGGTGGCGGTCGCATAGAAGCGGTTCAGGCCCTCGGCGAACTCGGTGGGCGAGCTGTGCTCACCGAGCCCGGTCGACCCGCGCACGTCGGCGAAGAGGATGCCGACGTCCAGCTCGAGGCCGCCGTCGGGGAGGTGGTCGAAGCAGAAGGAGCACAGGTTCGGGTTCTTCCGGCTCGGCCCGCGGCCGATCCAGCCGCACACCCGCCCGCCCGCGCCCCCGAACGGGTTGCGGCACATCCGGCAACGCGGGTCGTGGGGGAGGTGCCTGAACACCCGCTGCGCCAACCGGAGCGGCTCGTAGCCGTCGACCAGCACCTGCTGCCACGCCAGAGGCCGCACCACGGGAGGATCATGGCCGCTGCAGGACGCCGGCGGACGGTCAGCGCCGATCCCGAGGCGGCTCGAGGACGTGACCGGCGCGTCTAGGCCAGCGCCGGCGGCGGCGTGCCGGCAGGCGCCTCGCCGGGCGGGGCGGGGAGCCAGGCCATGAGCGCCTCTGTGGCCCTCCCGGGGTCGGCGAGCGGGACCCAGAGGTGGCCGACGGGCTCGTTCGGACGTGGGACGGTGCTGCGGTGCTCGCCCTTGGCTCGGGAGACCTTGCGGCGGGCGTGGTCGAACACGACGAGGTCCTCGAACACCACCAGCAGGTCGACCGGCTCGTCGTCGGGCGCCAGGCTCACCTCACGAGCCGGGTCACGGGCGCCGAGCCACTCGTCCACCCCCGGGCCGATCCAGGCGGTGGCGACGGCCTCCCTGGGGATGGCCTCGGCTGCACGGAACAACCCCTTGTCGGCGACGACGAGCGCATCGGAGCGCAGGACGAGCGTGACGTGGCGCCCGGCCACGAGCGGACGGGCGACGCCGGCGGCGAAGCCGAGCAGGGCCAGCGGCACCACGAGGCCGACGGCGACCCCGGCGACCGATGAGCCCGACCGCACCACCGTGACGGCGATGGCCACGGCCACCGCGAGGGGGAGGGCGACGAGGAGCGACACCGCCACCACCAGGGCGGGGGTCGAGAACGTGTGGCGCCGCAGCGGCAGCACGACGGGCCGACCGGACGTGTCGTCCCCCGTCATCGCCGGCCCGCCGGCCGGCTGGCTAGCGGTCACGCCGCAGCACCCGGAGCGAGCCGGTCGCCGCCTGGTCGACGAAGCCGTCGGCCAGCGCTCGCAGGTACACCTCGTAGGGCGGGCGCCCGCCGTCGGCAGGGTCGGGGAACACGTCGTGGATGGCGAGCAGCCCGCCGACCGCGACCTTGGGCGACCAGGCGTCGTAGTCCGCGTGGGCGGGCTCGGCGCCGTGGCCGCCGTCGACGAACACGAGCGCTGCGGGTCCTGCGACGAGGGACGCCGCCACCGGTGACGACGCCACCACCGCCACGACGTGGGGTTCGAGGCCGGCCTCCCAGATCGTCCGGCGGAAGGTGGGCAGCGTGTCGATGAGGCCGACCCCCGGGTCGACGAGGGACGGGTCGTGCCACTCCCACCCCGGCTGGTTCTCCTCCGAGCCGCGGTGGTGGTCGACCGCCACGAGCACGGTGCCTCCCTCCCTGGCGGCCGCACCGAGGTAGATGCCGGACTTCCCGCACCAGCTGCCGATCTCGACCAGCGGTGCGCCCGGGACCGCCCTGGTGGCGTCCAGACCGGCCCGGTGGAGGGCGAGGCCCTCGTCGGGGGGCATGAAGCCCTTGGCCGCCTCAGCACGCTCGAGCAGGCTCGGTTCCACGGCGGGCGAGGCTACGGGGAGCGGCCGCCTGCCCTGCAAGCGGCGAGGTGCACGCCGGACCCGTTGCCGCCGCCAGCCCGTCGCGGATCAGGTGCGGGGATCCAGCTCCGGCAGGGGGCCACAGGTGCCGCTCCCGTCCGGCCAGGGGAACGGGTCAGGCAGCGAGATCGGCCGGGACGACGTCATCGGGCGCCACCTCGAGCCACAGGTGCCGCGCCCGTCCGCCCAGGGGGGACGGGTCAGGCAGCCAGGTCGGCGGGGACGACGTCGTCGGGCGCCACCTTGAACAGCAGGGCGTCGAGCAGCAGGTACTTGGCCACCCAGAGGATGCCGAAGGCGACGAGGTTGGCGGCGCTGACCACCCAGGTGGCGTCGTTCCACCCGTGGGCGATGGCCACGAGCAGGGTCGAGAAGGCCAGGCCGAGCAGCGCCAGCGACCAGAAGGGCACGACCTCCCGCCAGAAGTGGTTCTTGCCGCTCTTGCCCCACACCCACGCCCGGTTGAGCACGTACGAGGGGATCGAGCCGATCATCACGGCGGTGATGTTGGAGACCACGGCCGACCACCCGAACACGCCGTTGGTGAGGAGCAGCACGAGCTGGCTCACCACCACGGCCACGACCGAGACCATGGCGTAGCGCACCGGTCGCCTGTCGAACGTGGCTCGTGCAGTCGAGAGGGGGGTCGTCACCGACATCCGGGGGAGGGTACCGGTTGTGCGTGACCCGCCACGCATCGGCGGCGGGGGCACGACGACCAATCCTCTGTGCCCGACGACGTCGAACGGGGCGCCGGGCGGGACAGGGACGAGCGGGGAGGTCCCGGGGGTCGACGGGCCCCTCCGACGGCCGTGCGAGGATGGGCCGGTGACCACCGCACTCGACGAGCTGGTGGAGATCCTCGACCTGGAGCCCATCGAGGTCAACATCTTCCGCGGCGTCAGCCCGAAGGACGACCGCCAGCGGGTGTTCGGGGGCCAGGTGGCGGGCCAGGCGCTGGTGGCAGCCGCCCGGACGGTGGGACCCGACCGCCCGGTGCACTCGCTCCACGCCTACTTCCTCCGCCCCGGCGACCCCCTCGTCCCGATCCTCTACGAGGTCGACCGCATCCGGGACGGGCGCTCGTTCACCACGAGGCGGGTGGTGGCCATCCAGCACGGCAAGGCCATCTTCAACCTGCAGGCCTCCTTCCACACGGTCGAGGACGGCCTCGAGCACCAGGCGGACATGCCGCAGGTGGCCGCTCCCGAGACGCTGCCGACCTTCGCCGAGCGCTACGCCCCCCACGCCGCGAAGCTCGGCGAGTGGATGAAGCGCCCCCGGCCCATCGACACCCGGCACCTCGACGCCCCCCGCTTCGACCGCTCGGGCAACGAGGTCGAGGCGCCCCGCTTCGGCCAGGCGGTGTGGCTCCGGGCCGACGGCGTCCTGCCTGACGACCCCGTGCTGCACGCCTGCATCGTCACCTACGCCAGCGACATGACCCTGCTCGACACCACCGTCCTCCCCCACGGCCTGAGCTGGGAGGGCGGCACGCTGATGATGGCGAGCCTCGACCACGCCATGTGGTTCCACCGGAGCTTCCGGGCCGACGACTGGCTCCTCTACGACCTGGACACGCCGTCGGGCTCGCACGCCAGGGGCCTGGCCCGGGGCTCGATCTTCACCTCGGACGGGAAGCTCGCGGTCTCGGTCGTGCAGGAGGGCCTCATCCGGGTGATCCGGTGACCGTGGCCGCCCCGGAGACCTGCCCGTGACCGCGCCCAGGACCACCGTCGGCCAGCCCCCCGTCCGGCGTGGTCCGGTCCGGCGCCTGGTCGCCGCCATCGCCCTCGCCGGCGTGGTCGCCGCCTGCGGCGGGGACGGTGGGGACGACGCCACAGCCCAGCCCGACGACACCGTCGCCCCGCCCACCACCGGGTCCTCCGGCGCCGGTGACGGCACCGGCGAACCAGGTGGGGAGGCACCCGGCACGGAGGCGTCGGCTGGCACCACCGAGGCGCCGAGCACGACCGCGGCGGCGACGCCGACCTCGCTCGAGGACGTCGAGGTCCGGCTCCGTGAGGTGGCCGTGGCCGAGCAGCCGGTCGCCGTCATCGTGCACCCCGACACCGGTGAGCTGTTCGTGGTCGAGCGGGCGGGGACGGTGCGGGCCCTCACAGACGGTGCGGTCGCCGCCGAGCCGCTGCTCGACATCAGCGCCGACACCGTGGCCGAGGGCGAGCGGGGCCTCCTGGGCGCAGCGTTCAGCCCCGAGGGCGACCGGCTCTACCTCAGCTACACGAACCGCGACGGGGACAGCCGCCTCCACGAGTGGACCGTCAGCGACGGGGTGGTCGACGAGGGCAGCAGGCGGGAGGTGCTGGCACAGGCCCAGCCCTTCGCCAACCACAACGGCGGCCACATCCTGTTCGGCCCCGACGGCCTGCTCTGGTACGGCCTGGGCGACGGGGGCGCGTCGGGCGACCCCGAGGACCGCGCCCAGGACCCCGACGCGCTGCTCGGCAAGATCCTGCGGATCGACCCCGCCGTCCGAGGTGACGACCCCTACGGGGTCCCCGGTGACAACCCCTTCGCCGGTGGCGGCGGGCGTGGCGAGATCGCCATCACCGGCGTGCGCAACCCGTGGCGCTTCAGCTTCGACCGCACGACGGGGGCGCTGTGGATCGGCGACGTCGGCCAGAACGAGGTGGAGGAGGTCACCGCGCTCCCCGAGGGGCGGATCCTGGGGGCCAACCTGGGCTGGGACCAGCTCGAGGGGACCGCGACCTTCGAGGGCGAGCCGCCGGCGGGCGCAGTGCCGCCCGTCTACGAGTACCGCCACGACGAGGGGGTGTCGATCACCGGCGGGGTCGTGTACCGGGGCGACGCCATCCCCGCCCTGCAGGGCGCGTACCTGTTCGGTGACCTGGCCACGGCAGCGGTGTGGGCGCTGCCGACCGACGGCACCTCGGTCGGTGCCCGGGTCGCCCTCGGCGTCGGCGTGGACCCCGGCACGCTCGTGTCCTTCGCCGAGGACGCCGACGGCGAGGTGTACGTGATCTCCATCGGCGGCAGCGTCTCCCGGCTCGAGCCGGCCTGACCCGAGCAGCCGGGACCACGCCCCGGCTGCACCGACGAGGGGGCGACCGCCGAGGAGCTGCTCGTCGTGCGGCCTGCTGGCGTTGGTGCCGCACCGGGTGGGTCGTCGATCGCCCCCGGCCCGCCGGCCAGGTGGTGGGCGACGGCGGCCCCGCTCGCCCGCCGGCCAGGTGGTGGTGGGCGACGGCGGCCCCGCTCGCTCGCAGACCTCGCCGAGGAGTCGGCCCGGCCCGCAGGGCTGCGTCATCGAAGCCCTAGCCTCCGGCTGGTGGCGGGTCGGGAGGCGCTGCTCGCCGAGCTGCGAGGAGTCGTCGGTGCCCGGCACGTGCTCGACGACGAGGACGTGCGAGCCGGCTACGAGGTCGACTGGACCCGGCGCTGGCGGGGCGAGGCGCTGGCCGTGGTCCGTCCCGGCACGACCGCCGAGGTGGCGGGGGTGGTGTCGGCCTGCGCCGGCGCGCGGGTGGCTGTCGTCCCCCAGGGGGGCAACACCGGCCTGGTCGGGGGGAGCGTGCCGGCGGGCGGCGAGGTCGTGGTCAGCCTGCGGCGCCTCGTCGACGTGGGGCCGGTCGACCCCCTCTCGGGCCAGGTGACCGCAGGGGCCGGCGTGGTGCTCGCCGACCTCCAGGCGCAGCTGGCGCCGGCCGGGCGCGAGCTGGCCGTGGACCTCGCCGCCCGCAGCAGCGCCACGGTGGGCGGGCTCGTGGCCACCAACGCAGGTGGCCTGCGGGTGCTCCGCCACGGGACGATGCGCCACCAGGTGGTCGGGCTCGAGGCGGTGCTGGCCGACGGCAGCGTGGTGTCACGCCTCGGCGGCCTGGCCAAGGACGCCACCGGCTACGACCTCTCCTCGCTGCTCGTGGGCAGCGAGGGCACCCTGGGCGTGGTGACCGCAGCCCGCCTGCGGCTCGTGCCCACCCGCCCGGAGCGGGTGACCGCCCTCTTGGCCGTGCGATCCGTGGCGGACGCGGTGGCGGTGGCGGCCGAGCTCCGCGACCGGCTCGACAGCCTCGACGTCGCCGAGCTCGTGGTGGGGCCGACCCTCGCCCTCGTCGCCCGCCAGCGGGGCCTCGTCCCCCCCTTCGCGGTCGTGCCACCCGCCGCGCTCCTCGTCGAGTGCGGAAGCCGCGAGTCGGCGCCTGTCGACGAGCTGGCCGAGGCGGTGCTCGGCTGCGGCGCCATGGTGGAGGACGCCGCCGTCTCGGAGCACCCGTCGGAGCGGGCCCGGCTGTGGCAGCACCGGGAGGAGATCACCGAGGCGCTGCAGGCCGCAGGGCCACCCCGCAAGCTCGACGTCAGCCTGCCGCTCGCCGGGCTGGCCACCTTCGCCGACGACGTCGTCGTCCGCGTCGCCGCCTCCTTCCCCGGCGCGACGTGCCACCTGTTCGGCCACGTCCTCGACGGCAACCTCCACGTCAACGTGCTCGGCGCACCGGAGGGCGACGGCGAGGCCGTCGACGCGCTGGTGCTCGGCCTCGTGGCGGCGGCGGGCGGGAGCATCGGCGCCGAGCACGGGATCGGCCGGGCCAAGGTCGGGTGGCTCCACCTCAGCCGCTCACCGGCGGAGCTGGCGGCGTTCCGGTCGGTCAAAGGGGCGCTCGACCCGGCGGGGATCCTCAACCCCGGGGTCCTCCTCCCCGCCCCGGGCGCCACCTCCTCCTGACCGGCCGGCCCGTCCCGGTGCGCAGACGTGGACGCGGGATCGCGACGGCGGTCGTCGGCGTCACGACGAGCTCGGACGAGTCCCAGTGCCCCCCGGGGCGCCGCCCTCGAGTGGGGGCGGGCCGAGCCAGCCGTGGTGGACCCAGGCAGCGAGGTCCGGTTCCACCAGCTCGGTCACCCGGGCCTGGTAGCGGGCGACACCAGGACCGTCGACGAGGTCGCGCCACGCCCCGGTGGCGCCTCGGTGGAAGAAGTCATCGGTGCTGCGCCACCAGCCCTGATCGGCGTTCGGGGCCAGGTCCACCGCGCGTTCCTTCATGCTGCCGAAGGTCGCGGCTGCAGCCAGCTCCTCGAGCCGCCCGTCGGCCACGTCGATCCCGAGCACGCCGGCGAGGCGGCGCAGCTGGCCGCAGAGGTCGGACGACAGGTCGCCGTAGTGGAACAGCGCCACGTTCGCGTCCGTGCGCCGGTCCCAGAACGTCTCCAGGTGGTGGAGGGTCCTCGCCAGGCTCGAGGCGGAGAGGTCCCCGTCCATCCAGGCCCAGAACCGCTCGACGGGATCCTCGGGCGCCGGCGGCAGAGGCGGGCCCAGCTCGACGAGGTCGTCGAGGCCGACCGCGGCCGCCCGCTGGGCCATCAGCTGGTCCTTGTCGATGTTGTCCCAGTGGTGCGACCACGACAGCGCGACGTCCCTGGGGTCGCGCCCGACGCACAGGTAGGTGACCCGCTCGTCGTGCGGGAGCCCGTCGAACGGGGTGTGCGTCTTGATGAAGCGCCGGTGCCGCTGGGCCTCCAGGTCGGCGACCACGTCGCCGAGGGGTCGGGTGAGCATGTCGAGCCACGGGGAGATCCTGGCGAGCGGCCGGTCGAAGGTCGTCGAGTCGAAGAGCAGCAGCGCGCAGAGCATCTGCATCCACGTGGTGCCGCACTTGGGTGGCGTGCTGATGACGACGTCGTCGGGCCGGAACCGGAACCCCTCCCAGCGGCTGCTGTCGTACACCAGCGTGTGGTAGCGGACGACCACGGCGCACCCCCTCGTGCCCCGCTCGCGCTGGGGCGGGTCGGAGGAAGCGTCTCACAAGCCGGCTGCGCCACGCCGGACGATGTCGTCGCCGAGGCGGCGAGGGTGCAGCCTCCCGCTACCGTCGCCTCATCGAGCACCACGCCGACCCTGCGCCCGGGAGACGCCAGCACGCCGAGCGCCTGGTCGTCGACGTCCACGGGTTGATCAAGCCGCTGCTGCGGGGGCGCATCCACGTCGCGGCGTTCGTGGCGTCCATCCCGGCCGGCGCGATCCTCCTGGCCAACGCGTCACCGGGGCGCAGCGCGGCGGGGGCCCTCGTCTACGCGCTGAGCCTCACCGCCCTGTACGGCGCCAGCAGCGCCTACCACCGGCTCGGCCGCACCGTCCGGTCGCAGCGCTGGCTGCGCCGGATCGACCACGGCACGATCTACGTGCTGATCGCCGGGACCTACACGCCGATCTGCCTGCTCGTGCTCGACGGCGCCACCCGCTGGCTCCTGCTCGGCGCGATGTGGTCGGCAGCGGCGATCGGCTTCTCCTTGAAGCTCGTCCGCTTCGACGGCAGCCACTGGCTCGGCTCGTTGCTCTACGCCGGCATGGGATGCGCTGCGTTCGTGGCGGCGCCCCAGCTCGTCACCCGGCTCCCGGCGTGGGTGTGGGGGCTGCTCGGCGCCGGTGGGGCGATCTACGGCATCGGGGCCCTCGTCCTGGCCCGCCGCTGGCCGGACCCGCGACCGAGGGTCTTCGGCTACCACGAGATCTGGCACACGCTGGTCGTCGTGGCCGGGGCCTGCCACTACGCGGCGGTGCTCCACGTGGTGGGCTCGCCACCCACCTGAGCCGGCGGGACCGGCGCCCCCCTGGGTCAGACGGCGCCAACGAGCGACGCACAGCGGTCGAGCAGCGGCAGGACGGCGTCAGCGTGGGCCGAAGGCAGCCCGACGATGACCTCCCCCACCCCGGCCTCCGCGTAGTCCTGCAGCGTCTCGGGCTTGGGTCGGACCCCGAAGACCTTGAGGAGCAGCGACTCGGGGTCCCGCCCCGCCTCGGTCGCCGCCTGTCGCAGCTCGGTGATCCGGTCCCTGACCACGCCCCTCCCGCCGATGGGCATGAAGCCGTCGCAGTACTCGACGACGTGGCGGAACGTCACGGGTCCCCCGGCGCCCCCGAGGAGGATCGGCGGGTGGGGCCGCTGCACGGGCTTGGGCCACGACCAGCTCGGCTCGAGGTGCACGTGGTCGCCCTCGAAGGCGGCCTCGTCCTGCGTCCACAGCGCCTTCATGGCGAGGACGTGCTCGCGGGCCACGGCCCTGCGTCGGGCCGGATCCACGCCGTGCTGCGCCATCTCGTCCTCGTTCCAGCCCACCCCGATGCCGAAGACGAACCTGCCGCCGGAGAGCACGTCGAGGCTGGCCACCGCCTTCGCGGTGACGATCGGGTCCCGCTGGGCCACCAGGCAGATGCCGGTGCCCAGCTCGATGCGGTCGGTGGCGACGGCCGCAGCCGTCAGCGCCAGGAACGGGTCGAGCGTCCGCTTGTACTCCTCGGGCAGCTCGCCGCCGGCCGGGTAGGGGGTGCGCCTCGACACCGGGATGTGGGTGTGCTCGGGGAAGTAGAGCGAGTGCAGCCCACGCTCCTCGACCGCCCGGGCCAGCTCCACCGGACCGATCGAGCGGTCGGTCGGGAACAGCATCACGCCGATGTCCATCACGTCTCCCCCTCGGCGCACCGGCCGATCAGCGTCTGGCCCCCGCCCGGGGCGTCGTCACAGCAGCTCGATGATGGCCTCCGGCGGGCGGCCGAGCGCAGCCCGGCCGTCGTCGGCCACGAGGATCGGCCGCTCGATGAGCGCCGGGTTCGCGACCATCACCTCGAGCCAGGCGGAGCGGTCGAGGGGGAGCTCGGCGAGGCCGAGACCCATCGACGTCGCGTCACCGGTCCTGGCGATCTCCCACGGCTGGCGGTCGAGGGCCGTGCACACAGCGTCGAGCTCCTCGACCGTGGGCACATCCTCGAGGTAGCGCCGCTCTGCGTACGGCTGGCCGCGATCCTCCAGCAGCTGCTTGGCGGCACGGCTCTTCGAGCAGCGGGGGTTGTGCCACAGCTCCACGACGGCAGGATGCCACGGCGACGGACGGCGAGCAGGTACGGCGCCAGCGGTCCCACCGACCGCCCCGGCGCAGGACCGACTCCCCTCAGGCGAGGCAGCGCAAGGGACGTCCGCCGTTGTAGGCGACCATGTCGGCGAAGGCGGCGACCACGTCGATGGGCTCCCCGGGGGCGCCCCCGTCGAGCTCTGCGTAGGCGCGGTGGAGGTTCCCGACGATGCGCTCGGCGTCGAGGAGGTCGGCGTAGGGCCCGAGGTCGGCCTGGCGGGCCGCCTCGAGCGGCGACGCCCCGGCGGCGTGGGCGTCCGCAGCCAGGTCCTGGACGAGCCTGAGGTAGCCGGCGACGGCGTCGATCGAGTCGGGCCCGCACACAGCTCCGTGGCCGGGGACGATCGTCTGCGCACCGAGCGCCCTGACCCGGTCGAGGGCCACCAGCGCGCCCGCCACCGATCCCATGAGCACGAACGGGGTGCCGCCGTTGAACACGAGGTCGCCGGCGTAGAGCACCGAGCGCTCGGGCACCCACGCGACCACGTCACCGGTGGTGTGGGCGGGCGTCCCCACGTGGTGGAGCTCCACCCGGAGGTCGTCGACGTGCACGTCGAGGCGCTCGTCGAAGGTGACGAACGGCGGTGACGGCTCGAGCTCCCCCCACTCGACCTCACCGAAGACCGCCTCCAGGCCCCCGATCCTGGTGGCGAGCACGCCCTCCCGGCACCGGCGGTGGCCGATCACCGTCGCCTCGGGGAGGAGGCAGTTGCCGTTGGTGTGGTCGCCGTGGTGGTGGGTGTTGACGAGCGTGCGGATGGGCCGGTCGGAGACGGCGGCGACCGCGTTCAGCAACCCCCGGGTGCGGCGCTCGGTCGAGCAGGTGTCGATGGCGACGACGCCCGTCGAACCGACGAGGAACCCGGTGTTGTTGATCCACCAGCTGCCGTCGGGCTGCACGTAGGCGAAGAGGCCGTCCGCCACCTCGACCACCTGCGGCGGGGGCAGGTGGTCGGCGTGGGGGTCGTGCGTGGAGGGAGCGCCCATGCGGCGACGCTACGTCGGACCGGGATCCGTCCGACAGCGAGCACCACCCCGTCCGGTGCCACCTCGGGCCAGGGGTGACGTGGCGGCCGGAGCGTGCTGCGGTCGTCCCCGGCAGGTCGGGGCCGGTCAGGCGGGCGGCCCGTCGTCGACCTCGAACCCGAGGGCGGCCAGGACGGGCCGCGCGAGGGGGACGACCTGGTCGCTCCCGATCGTCGAGCCGCGGAGGGCGTCAGCGGCGAGGCTGCCCTCGAAGGTGGAGCCGTGGAGGGCGCAGTCGGTGAAGGTCGCCTTCGAGAGCTGGCACCGGTCCAGCGTGCAGCCGAGCAGTCGGCAGCCGACGACCCGGGCGGCGGTGAGGTCCGCCCCGGTGAGGTCGCAGTCGAGGAGGTCGCAGTGCCCCAGGTCGGCCATGCGGAGGCCGGCACCGGCCAGCTTGCAGTCGACGAAGGTCACGTCGCGCAGCCGCGTGGCGGCCAGCGACACCCCCGTCATCCGGCAGCGCTCGAAGCGGACCCGCACGAGGTCGGCCCCCTCGATCTCGGCACCGGACACCTCGCAGTCCTCGAGCACCACGTCCATGAGCCGGAGCCGTTCGAGGCGAGCTGCGGTCAGCCGGAGCCCCACCAGCCTGCTGCCGACGATCTCCACGTCCTCCGCCTCGTCGTCGTGGACGACCCCGCCGAGGAGGAGGACGGACTCGAGGGCCTCGTCCGGCGTCAGCACGACCTCGCGCCGCTCGTCGAGCGCAGGGGCGAGGCGGGGCTGCTCCACGGGCGGTCGCGGCCGGGGGGCGGAGGTGGGCGGGGGGCGGCGGGGCACGACCGGGAGTCTCGCCGCCGTCGGCCACCCCTGCCGGCGACGTGCGCGTGGCGCCTTCCGTGCGGGCGCACGCACGGCCGGTCGGGTCACAGGGCCCGGGGGAGCCGGCGCCGGCTGCTGGCACCATGGGGTGGTGGCCGCCCGACGACTCGTCCTCGCGTCGGCGTCGCCGGCCCGGCTTGCGCTCCTGCGGAGCGCCGGGTTCGCTCCTGAGGTCGTGGTGAGCGGGGTCGACGAGGACGACGTCGACCTCTCCGACCCGAGCGCCGCGGTGCTCCAGCTGGCGGAGCGCAAGGCCGGGGCGGTGGCGGCGGGCGTGGACGACGGCTTCGTCGTCGGGTGCGACTCGATGCTGGAGCTCGACGGGATCGCCCTCGGGAAGCCGTCGGGGCCGGCGGAGGCGACTGCCCGGTGGCACGCCATGCGGGGGCGGTCGGGCGTGCTCCGCACCGGGCACTGCGTGATCGACGGTGCGACCGGGGCGAGCGCCTCGGACGTCGGAGCCACCACGGTGCGCTTCGGGGAGCCGAGCGACGCCGAGATCGCCACCTACGTCGGCACGGGGGAGCCGATGCGGGTGGCGGGCGCCTTCACCCTCGACGGCTTGTCGGCACCCTTCATCGACGGCATCGACGGCGACCACGGCAACGTCATCGGCCTGTCGCTCCCGCTGCTGCGCCGCCTGCTCGGAGAGCTCGGGGTGGAGGTGACCTCGCTGTGGCACTGAGCATCGGGCGCCTCGACGTCGACCCGCCCGTCGTGCTGGCACCGATGGCCGGCGTCACGAACGCCGCCTTCCGGCACCTGTGCCGCGGCTACGGCGACGGGCTGTTCGTGAGCGAGATGGTCATGGCCAGCGCGCTGCTGCAGACGAACGAGCGGACCATGCGGATGGTGTCCTTCGGCCCCGGGGAGACCCCCAGGAGCGTGCAGCTCTACACCGTCGACCCGAAGGTCACCGCCGCGGCCGTCCACCGCCTGGTGGAGGAGGTCGGCGTCGACCACGTCGACCTCAACTTCGGGTGCCCGGCGGCGAAGGTCACGAGGAAGGGCGGCGGCGCCGCGCTCCCCGTCCACCGACTCCTGCTCCGGGACATCGTGGGGGCGGCGGTGGGCGCGGCGGGTGGTGTCCCGGTGACCGTGAAGCTGCGCATCGGGGTCGACGACCGCACGCCCACGCACCTCGACGCCGGGCGCATCGCCGAGGCGGAGGGCGCCGCCGCCGTGCTCCTCCACGCCAGGACGGCCGAGCAGCTCTACTCGGGTGCGGCCGACTGGCGGGCCATCGGCGAGCTCAAGGCGGCGGTGACCTCCGTCCCGGTCCTCGGCAACGGCGACATCTGGGAGGCGGCCGACGCGCTTGCGATGATGTCGGGCACCGGTTGCGACGGGGTCGTCGTCGGTCGGGGCTGCCTGGGACGGCCGTGGCTCTTCCGGGACCTGGCCGACGCCTTCGCCGGCCGTCCGCTGCAGGAGCCGCCCCACCTGGGCGAGGTCGTCGACACCATGCTGGACCACGCCCGCCTCCTCTGCGACCACCGCGACGAGCGCTCCGGCACCAGGGACTTCCGGAAGCACGTGTCGTGGTACCTGGCCGGCTTCCCCCTCGGTGGCGACGTCCGCCACCGCCTGGCCATGGTGTCGTCGCTGGACGAGCTGGCGGCGCTGCTGGAGGCGCTCGACCGGAGCCTGCCGTTCCCGGAGCACGCCCTGCGCCAGCCCCGCGGGCACACGAACGGTCCCCGGCCGGTCGCCCTCCCCCACCGCTGGCGGGAGACGGCAGAGGACGTCACGCCTCCCGAGGGCGCCGACCTCGTCGCGTCCGGCGGCTGAGGGGACCGGCCCCCGGGTCGGCCGCCACCGGCACCACACCCGCCGACGTCCCGCACCCCCGCCCGACCGGTGGGCCCGTGCGCCGTCAGACGGGCTTCAACCGGAGCGGCCGGCCGGGCGGGAGCTCGACGTCGATCGGGTCACCGGGCCGGACGACGCCGCCGGAGCGGACGACGGCCATCACGCCCGCCTTGCGCACCGTCCGGCCCCGCTCGTCCCGCCCCAGGCAGGCGGCCATGAGCCCCTGCTGGATCTGGTCGAGCTGCCAGCACGGGTTGCGGAGCCCGGTCACCTCGACGACCGCCTCGGCGCCGAGGTGCAGCCTGGCCCCCGTCGGGAGCTCGAGCAGCGCAGTCCCGCTGGTCGTCACGTTCTCCCCCATCAGACCGGGGGAGAGGTCGAAGCCCCCCTCCCGCAGCTCGTCGTGCAGCTCGCTGTGCACGAGGTGCACCTGGCGGAGGTTCGGCTTCACGTCGCCCCGGCGCACGCGCGACCGGTGCCGCACGGTGGCCCCGGCATGGGCGTCCCCCTCGACCCCGTGCCCGACCACCAGGGTGACGGCGTCCTGGGCGTCCTTGGAGACGGCGTGGACAGGGCTGCGGTGGACGGCCACCACCACGCCTGGCACCACCGGCGCCAGCGGCAGCTGCTGGACCACCGGGCGCACGGTACCGGGCGGGCGACAGCCCCCCCGCCCGTTTGTGACCCGACCCGCCGTCTCGACCCCGTGACGTCGCTCCCTACGCTGCTCGCGTGACCACGTGGCGGATCAGGCCTGCGGCGATCGCCGACGTGCCTGCGATCCACGACCTCGTCGAGGAGCTGGCCGGCTACGAGCGCGAGCCGGACGCGGTCGAGGCGACGCCCGGTGACCTGGCCGCCGCCCTCTTCGACGCCGACCCCAGGGTGCACGCGCACGTGGCGGTGGTCGGCGAGGAGCAGGTGGCGGGTGTCGCCATCTGGTTCGTCACCTACTCCACCTGGCGGGGACGGCACGGGATCTGGCTCGAGGACCTGTTCGTGCGGCCCACCCACCGTCGCCTCGGGCTCGGCCGCGCCCTGCTCTCCTCCCTGGCCGACGTGTGCGCGGAGCGGGGCTACCGCCGGTTGGAGTGGTCGGTGCTCGACTGGAACGAACCGGCGCACGCGTTCTACCGCTCGCTCGGCGCCCTGCCCCAGGACGGCTGGACCACCTGGCGCGTCACCGGACCGGGGCTGTCCGCCCTCGGCGGTCGACCCGGACCCTGACGGCAGCCGGCTCGGGGTCGGGTCCCCCGGGGGACCACTGCGTCGGAGGTGCGGGCAGCGGCCGGTGTGCCTAGGGTCACACCATGATCTCGAGCACGGACCCGGCACCCGTCGTCGAGCGGGACGAGGCCGACCACACCTCCAGGCCCCTGATCGGCGCCGTGGCGCTGCTGTCGGCGGCGGCCGGCCTCATCCACGCCGCCGTCATCGACTCCCATCGCGGCCACGGGGCGGCGGCCGGGATCTTCACGGCCATCGCCGTCTTCCAGGTCGGCTGGGCCGCCCTCGTCCTGTTCCGGCCTGACCGCCGCATCCTGGCCGGGGGCGCTGCGGTCAACGCCGCCATCGTGGCCGGCTGGGCGCTGAACCGGACCACCGGGATCCCGTTCATCGACGGGTTCCAGGAGGTCGAGGCAGTGGGGCTCTCGGACGCCGTCGGGGCTGCGTTCGAGGTGCTCCTCGTCCTCGGCGTGGCCGCCCTGCTGCTGCCGGCCTCGAAGCGGCAGTGGCTGACCGGGGGGATCGCCAACCTGGGCCTCGGCATCGCCGGGGCGACCGTCGCCCTCCTGGCCGTCCCCGCCGTCGCCGGGGCGGGCTCGTTCCACGACCACGGGCAGTCCGAGCTGGCCGCCCACGGGGACGGTGGACACGCTGACGGGGACTCCCACCACGACGGCGCCGAGGTGGCCGCCGCCGGTCACGACGAGTCGGACCACGACGAGTCCGACCACGACGAGTCCGACCACGACGAGTCCGACCACGACGACGCCGACCACGACGACCAGTCCGGTGATGTCGTCGTGGCGGCTGCCGGCGACCGGGACGAAGGAGACCACCACGGCTCGGCTGCGGGCAGCGTCCGCAGGTCAGCCGACGGCCACGGCTCGCCCGGGCACGCAGCCACGCCGCACGGCCACACGCAGGCGACCGGCGCCCGCGGCCTGAGCAGGCTCGCAGCTGGCCACGGCGACACCCACGCCGACGGCCACACCGGCACCCCCGCCGGCCACACCGGCTCCACCGGCTCCACGAGCGGGCACGCGCACACCCCCGCCGGCCGGACCGGCACCCCTGCCGCCCACAGCGGACCTGCGAGTGGGCACACCGGCACCCCGGCCGGCCACACGGGTCCCGCCGGCGAGCACGCGGACTCCGGCCATCCCGGCACCCACACCGAGGTGCCAGCCGGCGAGACCCGTCCCCCGACCGGGCACACCGGCGCCCACGGCGAGGGACCCGGGCACGAGCCGGGTCCGTCCTCCGACGGTCACGCCGGTCACGGCACGGTCTCCCCGCCGTCGAGCGGTGGGGTCACCCCCGAGCAGCAGGCGGCTGCCGACCGGCTCCTGGCCGACACCGAGGCCGCCCTCCCGCAGTTCACCGACGAGGCAGCCCACGCAGCCGGGTTCCGCAGCATCGGCGACGGCGGCACCGGCACCGAGCACCTGTTGAACTGGGACTGGATCACCGACGACGTCGTCCTCGACCCCAACCGGCCCGAGTCCCTCGTCTACAACGTGTCCCCCGACGGCACCCGCCAGCTCGCCGCCGCCATGTTCATCCTCCCCCCCGGCGCCGAGGTGCCCGACATCGGCGGGACCCTCACCCAGTGGCACATCCACAACAACCTGTGCTTCTCCCCCGCCACCGACGTCGACGGGCACCCCGCACGACGGGTCGTCGGACTCACCTCACCCGAGGGGACGTGCGGGCGCGGCGAACGGCTCCCCGACGCCGCCATGCTCCACGTCTGGATCGTCGACCACCCCTGCGGACCGTTCTCCGCCCTCGAAGGCGTCGGCGCCGGACAGGCCATCGACGAAGCACAAGACCCCGACGCCGACCCCGCCTGCCAGCACAGCGCCCACTGAACCCGTCCGGCGGCCCACTCGGGGGCCGCCGACGCGGTGAGGGCACCGGCACCTGGTCGGGCGGCGACGGGCCTGGTCAGGTGGGTCCCGCCAGGTCCGCATGACGGGCCTGGTGCCATGCTCCACCGGTGCCCGAGGAGGAGCAGGTGCTGGGCGGGGGCAACCTGACGCGGGTCGTGCGGATCGGGAGCACCGTGAGGCGCACCGCCGGTGCCTGGACGCCCATGGTGCACGAGCTGCTCGACCACCTCCGCGGCACCGACTTCGACCTGGCGCCCGAGGCGCTCGGGATCGACGAGCAGGGCAGGGAGGTCCTCTCGTACCTGCCAGGGGACACCGTCGCCGACCGCCCCTGGCCCCGCTGGCTCTGGCACGACGACCTGCTGGTGCAGGCGGCGGAGGCGCTGGCGAGGTACCACCGCGCCGTCGCCGGGTACCGGCCCGCCGTCGTCTCGTCCCGGCTCGGCACGACCGTCCTCGGGGCGGGCGACGTCGTCTGCCACAACGACTTCGCGCCCTACAACTGCACGTTCAGCGCCGGCCGGTTGACGGGGGTCTTCGACTGGGACCTCGTGTGCGCGGCCCCACCGCTGCACGACCTGGCGCAGCTGGTGTGGCAGTGGCTGCCCCTGCACGCGCCCTGCGAGGAGCTCGCCTGGCGGACACCCGAAGGCACCGCTCGCCGGCTCCGGCTGCTCCTCCACGCCTACGGGACGGACGACACCTGCCGGCTGGACGACGCCGGTCGGTTCGTCGAGGCGGTCATCGATCGGGTCGAGGCCACCCGGACGGGGATCCTGCAGCGAGCCGCCGACGGCGAGGAGGTCTTCCGCCGCCTCGAGCGCGAGGGGCACACCGAGGACATGGCACGGGCCGTCGACTTCATCCGCTCCATCCGACCGACCCTCGAGGGGGCCGTGCTGCGCCCCCGGTGACGCAGCCGCCCGTCCCGAGGCAGAGGATCAGGCCGACGGGACGAGCGACGCCCGCTCGGACCACCACTTGCCGGGCTCTCGCCCGTCGGTCAGAGGTCGAAGGCGCTGACCACGAACGTGGCCATCTGGCCGCGGGTGGCCGTGCGGGTCGGGCAGTAGCGGCCGCCGCCGCAGCCCGTGGTGATCCGGGCCGCGCCGATGGCGTTGACCCAGGCGAGGTGGGGGGAGGCCCAGGGCACGTCGCTGAAGAACTGCCCGGGCGTGCGGCTGAGGCCTGCGGCCCGGCCGAGGACGGTGGCGAGCTGCTCGCGGGTGAGCGCCTCCTCCGGGCGGAACGTCCCGTCGGCGAAGCCGCTGATGAACCCGGCGTCGACGGCGGCGGCGATGGTCCCTGCGTGGGTGTGGCCGGGTGGCACGTCGCTGAAGCGCTGACCGCCGCCCGACGGGCGGCCGGTGGCACGCACGAGGAGGCTGACGGCCTGGGCCCGGGTGATCTGCTGGTCCGGGCAGAAGCGGCCGTTGCCGCACCCACCGGTGAGCCCGGCCCGGACGAGGGCGGCGATGCTCGGGGCGTGCACCGATCCGGCGGTGTCGCTGAAGGTGGGCGGCGGGGGC
>CADCSY010000025.1 GCA_902805555.1 uncultured Acidimicrobiales bacterium
CAGTTGTCGGGGAAGGAGAAGCGCTCGGGCACGACGAGGGCCACGGTGAGGAAGTCCCGGAACGTGAGGCCGTCGGCGGCGGCGAGCACCTCGGCCGGCGGCGGCGGGTCCATGGCCCTGAGCAGGAGGGGGAACGGCATGGACGAGATGACGTCGGTGCAGGGGTAGGTCTCCGTGGCCCCCGACCGGTCGGTGACCACCACCTCGGTCGCCCGCCCCTCGCGGTGGCGCACGGTCGTGACCTTCGTCTCCATCACGACGGGGATGCCGGCCTTCTCGACCAGCTCGGTGCACCGCTCCCACATCATCCCCGGCCCGAACTTCGGGTACTGGAACTCCTCGATGAGGGAGGCGATCTCCTTCTGGTTCCGCTTCGGCAGGAGGGCGTTGACGATGGCGGAGAAGAGCGAGAGGTTCTTGATGCGCTGCGCCGCCCAGTCGGCGGAGATCTCGCTGGCGGGGACGCCCCAGACCTTCTCGTTGTAGCTCTTGAAGAAGTGGTGGTAGAGGCGGCTGCCGAAGCGGGAGGAGATCCAGCCCTCGAGGTGCGTCTGGTCCTTCGGCGGGCGCACGCGGGCCCACCCGTAGGAGAGGACGCAGCGGACCGCCTCGAAGAGACCGAGGTTGCGCAGGGCGTTGCTGGCCTTCAGGGGGTAGTCGTAGTACTTGCCCTCGTAGAAGATCCGGCTCATGCGGGGCCGCATGAGGAAGTCCTCGTCGGGGAGGATCTCGTGCCAGAGGGCCTCCACCTGGGGCACCTTCGTGAAGAAGCGGTGGCCGCCGATGTCGAAGCGCCAGCCGTCCCGTTCGACCGTGCGGCTGATCCCCCCGACCACCCGGTCGGCTTCCAGCACGGTGGCCGGGACCCCCGACTTCGACAGCTGGTAGGCCGCCGTCAGCCCTGCGGGACCGGCACCGATGATGGCGACGTGGTGGGCGGAGGGGTCGTCGCCGTTGGTGCTGGCGGCGGCGTCGGGGTTCGGCATGCGGGCTCCGGACGGGCGGGCGGCTGGGAAGGTGCGGCGGGCCGGCGGACGGGGCGCGCCTGACCGAGGTTACTTGGCCTCCACCCTGCCCTCGTGCCGGGCTCCTGACGCCGCCGGCCCCCGGCCGATGCCGGAGCGCGTTCGAGGAGCAGGTACGGTGACCAGGGTGACCGTGGCGCCCGACGTGCAGGCGCGCGCGCCGATGTCGACCGTGCCACCGGTCGAGGCGCCGAGCGCCGAGGACCGCCCCGGCCGGCGTCGGCTCGGCGTCGCCGCCGTCCTCGTGGTGCTCGGGCTGGTCCTCCGGTTCGGCACCACCTCGCCGTTCTGGCTCGACGAGGCGCTCAGCGCCAACATCGCCTCCCTCCCGCTCGGCGACATGCTCGACGCGCTCCGGCGGGACGGCCACCCACCGCTCTACTACCTGGTCCTCCACGCCTGGACGGCGGTGGCGGGCGACGGGGACGTGGCCGTGCGCCTCCTGTCGACCGTGTTCGGCCTCGCCGCCGTGCCCCTCGTGTGGGCGGCGGGGAAGCGCATCGGCGGGCGGACCTGCGCCCTCGCCGCCCTCGTCCTCTACGCCACCTCCCCGTTCGCCATCCGGTACTCGACGGAGGCGCGGATTTACTCGCTGGTGTCGCTC
>CADCSY010000026.1 GCA_902805555.1 uncultured Acidimicrobiales bacterium
ACGCTCAACTCCGCCTCGCGACCTGCCGATGCACGCGCATGAGCCCACGCCAGCGCACGACCTCCCGACGCCGCCGTCTCGTGCTCGTGACGACCATCGTGCTGGCGGCGACGGCAGCTCTGGCCCCCGCCGCGGGTGCCGAGAAGCCGACCCGTGGCTGCACCGCCAGCTACGCCGAGATCGCGCGTGACGAGCTGCAGGCGCTGTTCCCTCGCAGCGGCTTCGCCGAGGCGTTCGCATCCATCGACAAGAACGACGACGGCGTGCTGTGCGCCAAGCAGACCCCCGGCCTCTTCAACACGGTGGACAACACCTCCAACGCGACGCGGTAGCGCCGGCTGGGGGCGGCGGCGGAGGCGGGGCTACGGTGCGTCAGCCGCCCGCTCGGGACGGTGGACCGGGGGGTCACATGTTCTCGAAGCGCCTCGTTGCGCTCGTCTCGACCATCGTCGTCACGAGCCTGGCTCTGCTCCCGAACACCCTCGTCGCAGCCGCAGAGGGCGCCCCCCGTGGGCCCTCGGGCAGCGGCGCGTGCTCGGGGGTGGCCGAGGCGACCGGCAGCACCCGTGACCGCCGGCCCATCAGCGCCAACCTGCTCAGGAGGTGCCTGCGCCTGAACCAGGTGCAGGTCATCGGGACCCACAACAGCTACCGGGGACCCATCCCACCTGAGATCCTGGCGGCCATCAGGGCGGCCGTCGGCGAGGAGCTGGCCTCGGAGCTCGAGTACTCGCACGTCCCCCTGACCGAGCAGCTGGACCGGCAGGAGGTGCGTCAGATCGAGCTCGACGTCTTCGCCGATCCGGAGGGTGGTCTCTACGCGGGCCGCCTGGGCCTCGACCTCGTCGGCCTGCCGAACGAGACGCCCCCTGCGCTGGAGGCACCCGGGTTCAAGGTGCTCCACATCCAGGACCTCGACTTCAACAGCACCTGCCTCACCTTCGTCGAGTGCCTGGAGGAGGTCGAGGCGTGGTCGGCGGCCAACCGGGGGCACCTGCCGGTCGCCATCCTCGTCGAGCTGAAGGACGCCCCGATCCAAGCGCCCTTCGTCGAACCCGTGGCGATCGGGGCGCCGGAGCTGGACGCGCTCGACGCCGAGATCCGATCGGTGTTCTCCGACGAGCAGCTCATCACCCCCGACGACGTGCGGGGCTCGCAGCCCACGCTCGAGGCGGCGGTGCGCGCTGGTGGCTGGCCGACGCTGCGGGAGGCGGCCGGCAAGGTGCTGTTCCTCATGGACAACGGCGGGCGCTACCGCGACGCCTACAGGGCGACTGCGCCGTCGCTCGAGGGCAGGGTGCTGTTCACCAACGCCACGCCCGGCGACCCAGACGCCGCCTTCGTCAAGGTGAACGAGTCGATCGGCAACGTGACCGCCATCCAGCAGCTGGTGGAGCAGGGCTACGTCGTGCGGACCAGGGCGGACGAGCCCACGGTCGAAGCCCGCAGCGGCGACACCACCCGGCGCGACGCAGCGCTGGCCAGCGGCGCGCAGTGGGTCAGCACCGACTACCCGGTCCCGGGCAGCTCGCCGTTCTCCTCCTACTTCGCAGCCATCCCCGGCGGGGCACCGGCCCGTTGCAACCCCGTCAACACCGGTCCGCGTTGCCAGGACGAGCTGCTGGAGGACGGGTCGGGGTCCTCCCGCTCGTCCGAGCGCCACTCGTCCTCAGGTCCCGAGAAGGGGCGTGGGCGAAAGAGGTGAGCGGAACCACGAGCGGCCCCTCCCGTCGGTGGGGAGGGCGCGACGGAGCCCCCCGACGTGAGGCCGAGGAGCTGGTCGCCCGTACGGGCTGCACGGAGCGGTCGTCGTCCAGGTGCGCCGTTGCACGGGGCTGACCGACCTTGGTGTTTCATCGGCACCGATCCGGTCGACCTTGAGCGGGAGGTCGGGGGCGGCCCGTGCACCTCTCCTCAACGCCAGGCGAACACTGGCTGCTCGTAGCCCGCCACCCGCTCGCACACCCCTTCGACCGCGACCCGTCGGAACTGCAGGAGCACCGCACCCGTCGGCGCGTGGATGAGGTCACCGCCGATCGGCAGCTGGACGACCGGACGCTCGGACTCCGGGATGGTCACGAACCGGGGTGAGTCCGGGCGGCAGAGCTCCCGGAACGAGATGCGGTGCACCGAGGCGACCTCCGAGGGGTCCGGGACGAGCACCGGGTCCTCACCGCCCCACAGCACGAACGGGGTGATCACGTAGCCGGAGCGGGTCGGGTAGTCGTCCAGCACGCCGAGCACGTCGCCGTGCCCGAGGTCGAGCCCGAGCTCCTCGTGGAGCTCCCGCACGGCTGCCGCCACCGCCTCCTCACCCTCGTCGACCCGGCCGCCGGGCAACGCCCACTGGCCCCCGTGCGCCCGCATGCCGGCCGCTCGGCGGGTGAGGAGCACCGCCGGGCCGCCGGCGGTGCCGGCCACGCTCCCGGTGAGCGAGAGGCCCTCGGCGCCCGGGATGTCGAGGAGCCGGTCGGCTCCCGCAGGGTGCGGGTCCTCCCCGTGGCGCTCACGGTCGCTGCCCACGACCACCACCGCCACCGCCGCCCGACGCCGGCCCTCGAGTGGCAGCCCCAGTCGCTCGTGACCCTCGAGGTTGTCGGCCAGCTGGCGTCGAAGCACGTCGTCGAGCTCTCCCGCCGACCAGGAGCTCACGGCTCGGCCACCGGCCCTTCGGGGCGGCTGCCGGAGCACGACGGGGGCACGCCCCGTCGGCCGCCGACCGGAGGCGGCAGCCGTGGTTGCACGGTGGCGAGGCTACCGAGCGGCACCGGGTGGCCGCCGTGGACCCGGCGAACGTGCATCGGTTCCCGAGGTCGAGGGGCGGGCGTAGGTTCTCGTCCGTGACCACCGGCCGCCTCCGCTTCGGCGCGTTCCTCGCGCCCCACCACCCGCTCGGGGAGCACCCGACCCTCATGTTCCGGCGCGACCTGGAGCTCGCCGCCCACCTCGACGAGCTCGGCTACGACGAGTTCTGGTGCGGCGAGCACCACTCGTCGGGCTGGGAGACGATCGCCTCGCCGGAGATGTTCCTGGCGGCGGCCGGCGAGCGCACCTCCCGCATCGGCCTCGGGACCGGCGTGGTGTCGCTCCCGTACCACCACCCGTTCAACGTGGCCCAGCGCATCGTGCAGCTCGACCACATGACCCGCGGCCGTGCCCTGTTCGGCTCCGGCCCGGGGGCGCTGCCGTCGGATGCCCGCACGCTCGGCATCGACCCGATGGTCCAGCGGGACCGCCAGGACGAGGCGCTCGGCGTCATCTGCCGCCTCCTGCGGGGGGAGGACCGCTTCACCCACGAGTCGGAGTGGTTCACGCTCCGGGACGCCCAGCTCCAGATCCTGCCCTTGCAGGAGGAGGTCCCGATGGTCACGGCGTCGTCCATCAGCCCGTCCGGCATGCAGCTGGCGGGCAAGCACGGCACCGGCGTGATCTCCATCGCGTCCGCCTCGACGGAGGGGCTGCAGGCGCTGCCGACGCAGTGGTCCTTCGCCGAGGACGCCGCCGCCCAGCACGGGAAGGTGGCCGACCGGCGTGACTGGCGGGTCCTCATGGCCTGGCACCTGGCCGAGACCAGGGAGCAGGCCGAGCGGGAGGCCATCACGGGGCTGCACCGGTGGCACAACGACTACAACGTGCACGTCCTCGGCCGGCCCGGCGCCACCCGGGTCGAGGACGCGCAGGAGCTGCTGGAGCGGACGACCGGGCAGGGGGCGGTCGGTGCGGGTGCGGCCGTCATCGGGACGCCCGACGACCTCGTCGCCGCCGTGCGCAGCCTGCAGGACCTGACCGGCGGCTTCGGGGTGGTGGTCGGCTTCGCCCACGACTGGGCCAACCGGGAGGCGACGCTTCGGTCGTGGGAGCTGGCGGCCCGCTACGTGGTGCCCGAGCTCAACGGCTACACGAGGAACCTGCGAGCCTCCGCCGACCACCTCCACGAGAACCAGGCCGACCTCATCGCCGGCGCCTCCGCAGCGGTGTTCGCCAAGATCAGCGAGAACGAGCGGGCGTCCGCCGCCATGGCCACGACCATGCAGCAGATCCAGGAGCAGCAGCAGGGCGGTGGCTGGCGACCGGGCATGCCGAAGGCCTCCGCCGAGGGCGGCGACTGACGTGGGACCGGATGCCGAGGCAGCCGTCGAGGTCGGAGGCGCTCGCCTTGCCGTGCGGCGCGGTGGTGCCGGCCGCCCGTTCGTGTGGGCGCACGGGCTCACGTCGAGCATGGCCAAGGAGGACGAAGCCCGTCTCTTCGACTGGTCGCGCCTCCAGGCCGACCACGAGGTGGTCCGCTACGACGCCAGGGGCCACGGCCGTTCCGGCGCCGGCGGGGGAGGCGAGGCCCAGTACGGCTGGGACGCGCTGGCGAGGGACCTCTTCGCGGTCGCCGACGCCTGCGGCTTCGAGCGCTTCGCGGCGGGGGGTGCGTCCATGGGCGCAGCCACCACGCTGCACGCCGCGCTCTCGCAGCCGGAGCGGATCGAGGCGATGGTCCTCGTGATCCCCCCGACGGCCTGGGAGAGCCGCACGCCCCAGCGCGACATCTACGAGGGGAGCGCCGACCTCGTCGAGCGGGCCGGGATCGCAGGGCTGATGGAGGCGAGGGCCGCGCTGCCGCCCCCGCCGATCTTCGCCGACCACCCCGAGCTGCTCGGTTCGCCGCCGGACGTCGCTCCCGACGTGCTGCCGACGGTGCTTCGGGGGGCGGCGGCGACAGACCTCCCTCCCCTCGACCAGCTCGCAGGGCTCGACCAGCCGACGCTCGTGCTCGCATGGGAGGGAGACCCCGGCCACCCGGTCAGCACTGCGACGGCCCTGGCCGGGGCGCTCATCCGTGCCGAGCTCGTCGTGGCGCCCTCCCTGGCCGAGGTGACCCACTGGCCGGGGCGCGTCGCCGCCTTCCTGCAGGGCCGGTCCCGCCCGACCTGAGCCCGCTTCGGGGCCGTCCAGGCGGCTGCGCTAACGATCGAGCGCCCGCACGATGACCGTCATCGGCTGGAACGTCTCGAGGTGACGGAGGCGGCCGATGCTCAGCCGGAGCTCGTGGTCATCCGGAGGGACGTCCTCGAGGGTCGCGTCCTCGAGCCCGAGGGCGCCGAGGTCCGCCCGGAGCACGGCGAGCTCGTCGCGCTCCTGCTCCGTGAGGCTCTCGACGGACCCGACGACGTCGTCACCGGCTGCTCGCACGGCGTCGCCATCGGTGACCATCACCACCTCGGCCACGGCGTCGTCACGCGTGCGGTGGTCGCCGAGCTTGGGCGCGAGCGAAGGCAGCACCCGCACGTCGTGCCCGGCGCGCTCGACCGCGAGCGCCATCGGCTCCGTGCCGACCTCGCTGTCGGCGAAGAGGGCGTCGAGCTCCAGCTCGGACCTGACGAGCACCGGACCGTCGACCCCCTCGAGTGCGGCTGCGACCTCGTCGGCCAGCTCGACGGCCAGGGTGCGCACCGGATCGTCGGGCTCGTCCAGCCCGTCGTCCCGCACGACCGAGATCGCGACGAGGACGAGGAGGCCGAGCGTGAGCACCCCTCCGACGGGTGCGTCGAGCCGTCGCCGTCGCTCGACCGGCAGCGAGCGCCACCCGCAGACGCCGGCCGCGACCCAAGTCAGCATCCCGAGCCCCCACGTCCAGAACAGGATCCAGTCGAAGAGCTCGCCGACGAGCCTCGAGAGGGACAGCAGGGCGAGCGCCCACCCGGCGATGATCGTGGCTCCGAGGGCCATCGAGCGGTCGCGGCGGACCGCGGCCGCAGCGGTGGCGAGCCCGAGGGCGATGAGCGACAGGGGAACGGTGGGTGGCTCGCTCAGGTCGACCACGCCGACTGCGTAGACGATCGGGATCGAGCCGGTGATCCACCCGGCGGCGAGGTCGAGCTGCAGGGACAGGGCCGCGGCGGCGTCTCGGGGCCCGAGCGTCGGGGGGGAGTTGCGAGCGAAGTCGAGCATCCGGCCGACGTTGCTCGGCTCGCCTCCGAGCTCGTGGAGCAGCGGTGGCAGCCACAGCACGCCGATCACGACGAGCGTGGCGATGACCGGGATCCGGAGGGCGGTGCGCGACGCGTCGCCGGTGGACCGCCGGCGATGCCAGAGGAAGGCGAGGGCGCCGAGCGCCAGGAGCGCGCCGACCACGGGCACCAAGGTGGTCTGGGCCTGCGCGAGGAAGCTGCCGACCCCGACGGCGAAGGGCCCTGCCCAAGCGGCCCCCGAGCCGAGGGCGCCGGTCAGCACGAGGAAGAGCACGAAGGGCAGGACGGTGACCCGTGGCTCCCAGGGGTCGCTCAGCCGCTCCGGCCCGAGTGCCTGGACGAGCACGGAGCACAGGACGACCGTCCAGAGGGCCGGCACGGCACCGAAGCGCTTGTAGACGACAGCCGCGGTGGCGACGAGGGCGGCGCCGCCGATGACGAGCGCGCCGACCTGCAGCCCGGAGAAGTCGGAGCCCAGGAGGCGGTAGGGGAGGGCGAGGAGGTAGAAGAGCCATGGACCCGGCTGGTTCCAGCCGAACCGCTGGTAGGACCCGAGGAGCGGGGTGTTCGAGCCGACGTCGCGCACCCTGAGCTCGATGAGCGCGGCGTCGCCGTGGATGGCGAACTGGTCGGCCGACAGCACCCGGACGAGCGCGAGGACGAACGGCGCCAGGGCGATCGCCGTGGCCACGATCACCAACGTGCGAGCGTCGGGCCGCCGCATCGACCCCAGGTGGGGCCGGGCCACCGCGGGACGGGGCGCGTCGGTGACCTGCATCTCACGTCATCGTAGGGCTCGGCACCTGGCAGCCGGTACCGTCCGAGGGCGTGTGCGGGCGCTTCACCTCCACCACCCCGGCCGAGGACCTCGCCGCCTACTTCGCGGTCGACGAGATCGTGGTGGGGGAGCGGGGGCCCTCGTGGAACGTCGCCCCGACCGACCCGGTCCTGACGGTGGTCGAGCGTGACGGCAGCCGACGCATGGGGGAGATGCGCTGGGGCCTCGTGCCGTTCTGGGCGAAGGACGCCTCGATCGGCAGCCGGATGATCAACGCGCGGGCGGAGACCGTCACCACCACCTCGGCCTACTCCCGCCCCTTCGAGCGCAGGCGGTGCCTGGTGGCCGCTGACGGCTTCTACGAGTGGCAGCCTCGGCCCGACCGCAAGGCCAAGCAGGCCTTCCACATCAGGTCGGTGGACGGACAGCCGCTCGCCTTCGCAGGGCTCTGGGACTCGTGGCGCCCGACGAGGGGGAGCGACGAGGGGCGCGTCGTCTCGGCCGCCATCGTCACCACCTCTGCCAACGAGGTGGTGAGGCCGATCCACGACCGGATGCCGGTGGTGCTGCCCCAGTCGACCTGGGATGCCTGGCTCGACCCCGAGAACGACGACGTCGAGGCACTCGCGCAGCTCCTCGTCCCCGCCCCCGTCTCCCTCCTCGAGGCTGTCCCGGTCTCTGGAGCGGTCGGCAACGTGAGGAACGACGGGCCCGAGCTGATCGACCGGGTCGACCCGGGAGAGCTCTTCCCGGTCGCCTGACCTGCGGGGGGTCCGCCCGGCCGGGGTCGGGGCCTCCAGGCGGTCCGCGCGCGAGACTCGGCAGCGATGGCAACCGAGCCGCGGCCGACGCACGACGAGCTCACCACGGCGCCGGTGGACGCAACCACCTCCGACGACCCGCCGAGCACCGACCGGTGGCTGACGGTCCCGAACGCCATCACGACGGTCCGGCTCCTCCTCATCCCCGTGTTCGTCTACCTCCTGTTCGGCAGGGACGACCGGGCTGGCGCGGCGGTGCTGCTGGCGGTGCTCGGCGCCACCGACTGGGTCGACGGCTTCCTGGCGAGGCGCTGGAAGCAGGTCAGCACCGTCGGCAAGATCCTCGACCCCACCGCCGACCGGCTGCTCCTCGCCGTCGGCGTGATCAGCATCCTCATCGCCGACGCGGTGCCGCTGTGGATCGCGGTGCTGACGTTCCTCCGCGAGGGGCTCGTCGCCATCACCGCCCTCACGCTCGCCGGCATGGGGGCCAAGCGGATCGACGTCACCTGGGCCGGCAAGGCCGGGACGTTCGGGCTGATGTTCGCCTACCCGTTCTTCCTCGCCGGCAGCTCGGACCTGTCGTGGCACGAGACGGCGGAGGTGCTCGCCTACGTCTGCGCCATCCCCGGCCTGGCCTTCAGCTACTGGTCGGCGGCTGGCTACGTGCCGCTGGCCCGTCGGGCGCTGGCCGAGGGGCGTTCGTCGTCCTCGCCGCCGTCCTCCTCGCCACCGTCGTCGGAGGGACCGGCGTGAAGGCGGTGATCATGGCGGGCGGCGAGGGCACCCGCCTCCGCCCGCTCACCTCCAACCAGCCCAAGCCCATGATCCCCCTGGGCAACCGGCCGATGATGCAGCACATCGTGAACCTGCTGCAGAAGCACGGCTTCGACGACATCGTCGTGACGGTCGCCTTCCTCGCCAACAACATCAGGACCTACTTCGGCGACGGCTCGGAGTTCGGGGTGCGGATGGCCTACGCCACCGAGGAGACCCCGCTCGGCACCGCCGGCTCGGTCCGCAACGCCAGGAAGGAGCTCGACGAGCGGTTCCTCGTCATCTCGGGCGACGTGCTCACCGACATCGACCTGACCGCCGTGGTCGAGCGCCACATCGAGCGGGGGGCGCTCGCCACGATCGGTCTCACCTCGGTCGAGAACCCGCTCGAGTTCGGGATCGTCGTCACCCGGGAGGACGGCTCGATCGAGCGGTTCCTCGAGAAGCCGAGCTGGGGGCAGGTCTTCTCCGACACCGTGAACAACGGGATCTTCGTGCTCGAGCCTCAGATCTTCGACCACATCCCGGAAGGGCGGCCGGTCGACTTCAGCGGTGAGGTGTTCCCGGCGCTGCTGGAGGCGGGCCTCCCCATCGACGGCCACGTCTCGCAGGGCTACTGGGAGGACGTCGGGACGCTCGAGGCCTACGCCAGCGCCCACTGGGACGTGCTCGACCGCAAGGTCGTCGTCGACGTGCCCGGCTTCCGCCTCGACGACGGCGTCTGGCTCGGCGAGGGGGCCGACGTCCACCCCGACGTGGAGCTCCTCGGCCCCGCCGTGGTGGGACCGAACTGCCGGGTGGAGGCCGGGGCCCGGCTCGGGCCCTACACCGTGCTCGGCTCCAACGTGATGGTGCGGGCCGGCGCCGACGTCGAGCGGGTCATCATCCACGACAACAGCTACCTCGGCAGCAACGTCCAGGTGCGGGGCGCCATCATCGGCCGGGGCGCCGACCTTCGCCCCGGCGTGCGCTGCGAGGAGGGCGTGGTCCTCGGCGACGAGACGTTCATCGGGGAGCAGGCGGTGCTCACCGCCGGCGTCAAGGTGTACCCGTTCAAGACCGTCGAGGCCGGAGCGGTGGTCAACTCGTCGCTCGTGTGGGAGTCGAGGGGCGCCCGCACCCTCTTCAGCCGCGACGGCGTCACCGGGCTGGCCAACGTCGACGTCACGCCCGAGCTGGCCGCCCGCGTGGCCATGGCCTACGGGACCACCCTGAAGAAGGGGTCGACGGTCGCCACGTCCCGCGATTCGAGCCGGGCGGCCCGGATGTTGAAGCGGGCGCTCATGGCGGGGCTGAACGCCGCGGGCGTCAACGTCGACGACCTCGAGGTGGCCCCGGTGCCGGCCACCCGCTTCCAGGTGCGCTCGCAGCGCTCCCAGGGCGGGATCACCATCCGGCTCGTGCACGACGACTCGCAGTCGGTCGTGATCCGCTTCTTCGACGACCTCGGCATCGACGTGACCGAGGCCACCCAGCGCAAGATCGAGCGCCTCTACTACCGGGAGGACTTCCGTCGCGTGTTCCCGGGCGACATCGGCGACATCGGCTACCCGCCGCGCTCGGTGGAGTACTACACCGCAGCCCTGGTGGAGGCGGTCGATGTCGACGTCGTGACGGCGCAGGGCTTCAAGGTCGTCGTCGACTACTCCTTCGGCACCACGGCGTTCGTGATGCCGAACGTGCTCGCCAAGCTGGGCGCCGACGTCCTGGCGGTGAACCCCTACGCCTCGACGCAGCGGTCGATCTCCTACGACCTGGCGAGGCGGGCCGAGGACCTCGGGACGCTGGTCCGGTCGTCGGGCGCCCACGTGGGGGTCGTGATCGATCCCGACGGGGAGCACCTGACCCTCGTCGACGACGAGGGCCACGTCCTGAGCGACACCGAGGCGCTGCTCGCCTTCGTCCACCTCGTCGCCACCACCGCCCCCGAGGGCGCGAGGATCGCCCTGCCCGTCACGGTCACCTCGTCGGCGGAGGGCATCGCCGCAGCCGCGGGAGCGCACGTCGTGCGCACGAAGCTGTCCACCGCCGCCCTCATGGACGCGGCGATGGAGCCTGACGTGCACTTCGCCGGGTCCCTCGACGGCGGCTTCGTCTTCCCCCGCTTCATGCCCGCCTTCGACGCCATGGCTGCGTTCGCCACGCTGCTGGAGCTGCTCGCCACCACCGGCCAGCCGCTCTCGAAGATCGTCGACTCGCTGCCCCGGGTGTCGGTCGCCCACGAGACGGTCGCCACGCCCTGGGAGCAGAAGGGCGTCGTCATGCGCCTCCTGCTCGAGGGGGCGAGCGGCGAGGTCGTGCTCATCGACGGGGTCAAGGTGGTGACCGACGACGGCTGGGTGCTGGCCCTGCCCGACCCGGAGGCACCGCTCACCCACATCTGGGCCGAGGCCCCGAGCGATGCAGCGGCGAGGAAGCTCGCCCAGCAGCAGGCCCGGCGGGTCCGCACGATGCTCCGCTGAGGGCGGCCTCCGAGTCGACGTCCAGTGGAGGTCGAGGTCGTGGGGGAGGAGCGCCCCGGCGGCGCCGGCAGCGGTTCCGGTATCGTCCCGGCGATGAAGATCCCGGACGACCTCCGCTACTCCTCCGACCACGAATGGGTCCGCCTCGAGGACGGCCGGGTGCGGGTCGGCATCACCGACTACGCCCAGGACGCCCTGGGTGACGTGGTGTTCGTCCAGGTGCCAGAGGTCGGCGCGGTCGTGTCGGCGGGTGACTCGATCAGTGAGGTCGAGTCGACGAAGTCGGTGTCGGACATCTACTCGCCGGTGGCGGGCACCGTGGTCGAGGTGAACCCCGAGCTCGACACCGCGCCGCAGCGCCTCAACGAGGACCCCTACGGGGGAGGCTGGATCTTCGTGGTGGAGCCGGCCGACCCGGCCGACGTGGAGGCGCTGCTCGACGCCGAGGGCTACCGCGCCCTGGTCGACGGCTGAGCCCGGCCGTGGTCGACCTGTTCTGCACCCGCTGCGGGCACCGCAACCCGGCAGGCTCGAACTTCTGCTCCTCCTGTGGCGCTCCGATCGGAGCGAGTGGTGGCGACGACCGGACGATGACCCACGAGGCCATCGACGCCGACCTGGTCACGGGGCCCGACAGCGGCGTCGTCTACAACGTCGAGGACCTCCCCTCCGGCGTGGGGATGCTGGTCGTGCACCGTGGACCGAGCGCAGGCTCGCGCTTCGTGCTCGACCGTGACGTGGTCGCCGCCGGGCGCCACCCGGAGTCGGACATCTTCCTCGACGACGTCACCGTCTCCCGGCGCCACGCCGAGGTGGTGCGGAGCGGGGAGGGCTACCTCGTCCGGGACGTCGGCTCGCTCAACGGCACCTACCTCAACCGGGAGCGCATCGACGAGGCCCCGATCGCCAACGGCGACGAGCTGCAGATCGGGCGCTTCAAGCTCGTCTTCGTCTCCGGCACCCGGGGGTGAGCGAGGCGGGGGGCGAGCGCCCCTTCCTGTCGATCGGGGAGGTCCTCGACCAGCTCAAGGTCGACTTCCCCGACGTCACCATCTCGAAGATCCGCTTCCTCGAGAGCCAGGGCCTCGTCGACCCCGAGCGGACGCCGTCCGGCTACCGCAAGTTCTACGAGGGCGACGTGGCCCGGCTCCGGTGGATCCTCCGCCAGCAGCGCGAGCACTTCCTCCCGCTGAAGGTGATCAAGGACCGGCTCGAGCGGGAGGGCGAGGCGGCGTTGGACGACGAGATGGCCCCGACCCCGGCCCCGGCCCCGGCCCCGGCCGCCCCGGCCGCCGCCGAGCCGGCCGACGCCCCGGCCGAGGAGGCGGTCAGGACGGACCGAGCGAGCTCCCCGACGCCGAGGTCGGACGGGCAGGCGGCCCCGGGAGGTGGTCCCGACATCCTCCTGAGCGGCATGTCGTCGGCCACCTTCACCCGTGAGGAGCTCGCCAGCGCCAGCGGCTGCGACGAAGCTGCGCTCGCCGACCTCGAGCGCTACGGCCTGCTCGTGGGGAAGGCGGTCGGTGGCAGCAGCTACTTCGACGAGGAGTCGCTGATCGTGGCCCGGCTGGCGGCCGCCTTCGCCCGCCACGGCGTCGAGGCCCGCCACCTCCGCATGTACAAGACGGCCGCCGAGCGCGAGGCCGGGTTCTTCCAGCAGGTGGTGCTCCCGGGGGTCAAGCAGCGCGACCCCGCCGGTCGCCGACAGTCGCTCGAGGCCCTCGCCGACCTCGTCCGCCTCGGCGAGGGGCTGCGCGGCTCGATCCTCCGCCAGGCCCTCAGGCCCTACGTCGACGGCGCCTGACCAGGGCACGAGCGGGCCCGGCCACCCGCCCGGATGAGTCGGGGGGCCTGGCGGTAGAGTCCCGATCGTGGTGGAGATGGAGCTGCTGGGCGTTCGTCTCGAGCTGCCGGCCAACGCCCCGGTGGTCCTCCTGCGGGAGCAGACCGGCACCAGGCGGGTGCTCCCCATCTACATCGACACACCGGAGGCGAAGGCCATCGCCCTCGCCCTCGAGGGCAGGGAGATGGCCCGCCCGATGACGCACGACCTGCTCCGCGACGTCGTCGCCGCCCTCGGGGCCACCGTCGAGCGGGTGACGGTCACCGAGCTCCGCGACAGCACCTTCTACGCAGAGCTCCTCCTCGACGTGAAGGGCCGCACGCAGGTCATCTCCAGCCGTCCGTCGGACGCCATCGCCCTCGCCGTGCGCACGGGCGCGCCGATCTACGCGGGCGCTGCGGTGCTCGACGAGGCCGGGTCGGTGCCCCAGGACGACGAGGAGGAGGAGGTCGAGGAGGAGGAGATCATCGACGAGTTCCGCGACTTCATCGACCAGGTCAACCCCGAGGACTTCGGCAGCGGCAGCTAGCGCATCACCGACGGGTTGCGGGAGGACGCCTCGTCCTCCGCAACCGGACTGGTGCGCCGTGCCCGTCACTCGACGACACCGCGTTGGGCGCAGCTTCATACGACCCGGCCGGGCCCCCAGTCCGGACGGTCTGGCCGGCGACCTCCTTGCCATACTGTGCTCCGCATGTCCGTCGGGCCAGGCGCCGGCGCAGCCGCCTCGACAGGCCGCTCCGAGCCGGGTCGGGAGACCGCTGACCGGAGTCGACGGACGTTCCGGCGGGGCGTGGCCGCCGCCGTCCTCGTCGGCGTCGCGATCCGGCTCGTCTTCGCCTTCACGGCAGGCCCGGACGATCCCCTGGACTTCGGCATCTCGGATCCGTCCTACTACCACTACCAGGCCAACCTCGTGGCTGAAGGCGTGGGGTTCGTCGACCCGTTCGACTACGGCTTCCGCTTCCTCACGGCGCCGAGCGCGACCCACCCGCCCGCCTACGTCCTCCTCCTCGCCTCGGGCTCCTTCGTGGGAGCCACGACCCTCCGGTGGCACCAGGTGCTCAGCATCGGGATCGGTGCCATCGCCATCGTGCTCATCGCGCTCGTCGGGCGGCGGGTCGCCGGGGCTCGCGCCGGTGTCGCTGCGGCTGCTGCTGCCGCCGTGTACCCGCACTTCTGGTTGAACGACACCACGCTCACGGCCGAGACGCTGTTCGCGCTCACGGCTGCACTGGTCCTCCTCGTCACCCTCGAGTTCCTCGAGCGTCCGACCCTGCGCGCCACCGCGGCCATGGGCGTGGTGGTCGGGGTCGCCACGCTCACGCGAGGGGAGGGGATCCTCTACCTGCCGTTGCTCGTCCTCCCGGCGGTCTGCGCGAGATCCGGGTCCCTGCGGCGTGTCGCGGGTCTCGGGGTCCTCGTCACGGCGACGGCCCTGCTGACCATCGCGCCGTGGGTCGTGCGCAACGTCACGTCCTTCGAGGAACCCGTGCTCATCTCCACGAACGCAGATGACGTGATCGGGGGGTCCAACTGCCCGCCCTCCTACGAGGGTGAAGGGATCGGCAGCTGGCACATCTCCTGCCTGACCGCCAAGCGCGAGGGTGAAGACGAGTCGCAGACGACCCGGCGGCACCGCACCATGGCGATCCGCTACGCGCAGGACCACTGGACGGAGCTGCCGAAGGTCGGTGCGGTCCGAGTGGCCCGCCTGTGGGACCTGTACCGGCCCTTCGAGAACAACGCAGCGGGGCTGGCGCGTCCGGAGTGGGCTTCACGGCTCGTGCTGTTCGGGTACTGGGCCGTGCTGCCCTTCGCCGTCGGCGGCGCCGTCCTGCTCCGACGCCGGCGGGCGACGGTGCTCGTCCTCCTCGCCCCCGTCGTGCTCGTCACGCTGACGGCCCTGGCGACGTGGGGCGCCATCCGCTTCCGCGTCCCCGCCGAGGTGTCGTTCATGGTGCTCTTCGGCGTGGCCGTCGACTGGCTCATCCATCGACGACCGGTGCGCCTACCCCGCGATCGAGCCGCCACCTCGCCATGACGGCTTGGCCGGGAGCAGCGTCCGAGCTCGTCGCAAGCGATTGGCGGAGGGCAGCCGGGGCTCAGGTCTGACGTCAGGGCGGATCCGTCGGTGCGCGCACCGCTCCTGCGGCGCCCTGCTGACCCAGTGCGTCCGCCCTACGACGACCCTGTGCCGGTGACCGGCAGCAGGGGCGAGCGGGTCAGGACGCGGTGGGGGCCGTGCCGGTCGACTGGCCGGCGTCGAGCGTGTCGACCACGCCGGCCTGGGGCGTCGCCAGGACGTGGTTGATGGCTCCGGCCACGGCCTGGATGGCCCGCCTCGCCTCACCCTCGGTTCCGTCGGGCACGCTGAGCACCAGGCGAGAGCCGTCGGAGCCGAGCGGACGGCAGGCGAACGTCTCCGCCTGATCGAGCCCGAGGAGCCCAGCGGCCCGCTCGATCTCGCCGGGGTCGCCGTCGACTGTGATGAGGGCCTGGAACGAGCCGTGCCGGTCGTCGTCCTGGCTGAGCGCCTGCTCGTGGATCATGGTCACCCTCTGTCTTGGTAGGAACGCTACGCGCCACCATCGGCAGCAACGTGTCCATTGTTGAGGTGACGATCTGGCGACGGTCTGCGTGCGGCTCGCAACGGTTGCGCAACGCGGGGCGGCGCCCGGTCGTCACCCCCCGGGGGCGATCGAGCGCCGTCTCACGACCCGGGCTGCGACCTCCCGGACCTTGACGCGCTCCCGCTGCGCGGCGCGGCGCAGGAGGTCGAAGGCGTCATCCGCGCTGAGCAGGGGGGACGCCGACATCAGCACACCTTTCGCCTGCTCGATGACGGCTCGGCTGGCCATGGCCTCGCACAGCTGCTGGCCGAGCTCCAAGGCACCCCAGTACGCGACGGCGTTGGCGAGCACCGCCGAGGCGGCCGAGGCCAGCTCGCGACCCCGGCGCTCGTCCTCGCTGCCGAAGCCTGCTGCGCACTCGCTGTAGAGGTTGAGGGCCCCCATGCCCCGGTCGGCGGTGACGAGGGGGAGCGACAGCGTCGAGCGGACCCCGCGGTCCACGCACGCCCTCGAGAACTCCGGGTACGTGGCGTGAGACCTCGCCAGGTCCTCCAGGCGGACGGTGGTCCTCGTCCGCCAGGCGTCCAGGCACGGGCCCCGTCCCGCCCTGTACTGCTCGGCGTCGATCTGCGGAGCCCGGTCGTCGGTGAACACCGCCGTCGTCGCCCGCTCGTCGTCGTCGAGCATGGTGAGGCCGGCGAAGAGGGCGGTCGGCACCGCCTCGACGCTGATCTCGACGACCCGCTGGAGGGTGTCGCCGACGGGAGCATCAGCGACGAGGAACTGCGAGAGTGCGTAGAGGGCGTCTTCGGTCGGTGGCGGCACGTGACCTTCGAGGGTGTCTCGGGCCGATCATCCCCGGGGTCTGCAGGGTGCGTCGGCGGGTGAGCTCCTCACCGCAATGTGCCCTGCTCCTGCTGGCTGCACACGAGCGCGGGAGGATCGCGCACCCGCAGCTCCCGCCCGGCGAAGTCCTGCTCAAGCGGCCCACCCTCCTGGCCGAGACCATGAGCGGCTGCCGACCCACCGTGCAACGGCGCACCCTGGCAACGGCACGCCGACCGCCCCCTCCACGGGCGGGCGACAGCCCCCCGGCCCGCGGGTCGGGGGGCCTCGTCGTCCCGGCCCGGCCGGCTCGCCCGTTGACCTCGGGGGGGCGGCTCCGTAGGATCACAGCGATGTGATTCCATCGCTGTCGGCGCCGATCGGCGCAGGCGGCTGAGCAGAGGGTGGCGACGTTGAGCGCTCAGCACGACAACGACGGTCCCGGGCCCGAAGAGGGCTTCCGCGGGCCGCAGGTGTGCAACATCGTCGGCATCACGTACCGCCAGCTCGACTACTGGGCCCGCACCGACCTCATCCGCCCGTCGCTCTGCGACGCCACCGGCAGCGGCTCGAAGCGGCGCTACAGCTACGGCGACCTGCTCGAGCTCAAGGTGATCAAGAGCCTGCTCGACGCCGGGGTGGCCCTCCAGTCGGCGCGCAAGGCGCTCGAGTACCTGCGCGAGAACCTCGGTGAGGACATCGCCGCGGCCAACCTCGTGCTCAACGGCACCCGTTCGGTGCTGGTCCGCAGCGGCGAGGAGATCGTCGACCTGTTGAAGAGCGGCCAGGGCGTGCTCAACATCGTGCCGCTCGGCGGCTGCAAGGACGAGGTCGACGCCGCCATCCTCGACTTACCGCTCGGACCACCTGCGTCCAGCGTGGAGGTCGGAGGGCACTCGTCAGCCACCGGCTGAGCGCCCGGCCGAACTCCTGTTTGCCCGAGGCCCCTCGGTAGGCTCGGCATCTTGGTCCTCTCCCACTCGCCGCTCCACGACGTGCACCGGGGACTGGGCGCGAAGCTCGTCCCCTTCGGCGGCTGGGAGATGCCCCTGTCGTACCCGACGGGCACCCTGGCGGAGCACCTCTCGTGCCGGCGGGGGGCGGCGGTGTTCGACGTGAGCCACCTCGGGACCGTCCGGGTCGAGGGCGCCGGGGCGTTCGACTCCCTCCAGGCCGTCCTCACCAACGACCTCACCAAGATCTCGCCGGGGCGCGCCCAGTACACGCACCTCCTCGACGACGATGGCTCGGTCCTCGACGACATCATCGTCTGGTGGGTGGCGGACGACCGCTTCGACGTGATGCCCAACGCCTCCAACACCGAGCGGGTGCGGAGCGCGGTCGGAGGGACCGACGTCACCGCCACGCGAGCCGTGCTGGCGGTGCAGGGTCCCGGTGCCAGGTCCCGCCTCGCCGCCGCCTTCCCGGAGGCGGCTGCGGTCGCCCGCTTCGGGGTGCAGGAGCTCGACCTGCTCGGCTCGCCCTGCGTCGTGGCCGGCACCGGCTACACCGGTGAGGACGGTGTCGAGCTGGCGGTGCCGGCGGAGGCGGCGGCGGCGGTGTGGTCGGCCGTCGTGGCCGCCGGGGTCAGCCCCGCCGGCCTCGGGGCCCGGGACACCTTGCGCCTCGAAGCCGGGCTGCCGCTCCACGGCCACGAGCTGGGACCTGGCATCACGCCGCTGCAGGCCGGGTTGGGCTGGGTCATCGGCTGGAAGAAGCCCGGCTTCCGGGGGCGTCCTGCCCTCGAGGCGGAGCGTGACGCGGGGCCGCCCCGGCGCCTGCGCGGCATCGCCCTCGACGGCCGCCGGCCCCCGCGAGAGGGTCAGGCCGTCCTCGTCGACGACGAGCAGGTGGGCGTGGTGACGAGCGGCAACTTCTCGCCGGTCCTCGAGCGGGGCATCGCCCTCGCCTTCCTCCAGCCGGCGCTCGCCGTCGGCACCGCCGTCACGATCGACCAGCGTGGTGCCGCCGCCCCGGGCGCCGTGGTGCCCACCCCCTTCGTCCCCGCCACCGCTGCGGCCTGACAGGAGCGACCCGATGGGCCACTACGTCCCCCACACCGAGCCCGAGCTCGCCGAGATGCTCGCCTTCGTCGGCCTGTCGTCGCTCGACGAGCTGTTCGACACCATCCCCGAGGCGCTGCGCCTGGCCGCCGGCCCGCGACCCCGAGCCGGCGGTGCCGAGCGCCACCTCGACCTGGCCGACGGGCTCAGCGAGCCCGACACCCGCCACGAGCTGGCCCGCCTGGCCGGACGCAACGCCGCGTGCGGGCCCGACCTCGTCTGCTTCGCCGGTGGCGGCGCCTACGACCACGAGATCCCGACGGCGGTCACGAGCGTGGCCTTCCGCAGCGAGTACGTCACCGCCTACACGCCCTACCAGCCCGAGGTGGCCCAGGGGGTCCTGCAGGCGCTGTTCGAGTACCAGACGATGGTGTCGCGGATCACGGGCCTGGCGGTGGCCAACGCGTCGCTCTACGACGGCGCCACGGCGTGCGTGGAGGCGGCCAACCTGGTGGTGGCGGCCAAGCGCCGGCCGACCATCTGGTTGTCGCAGGGGCTCAACCCGAGGTGGCGGGAGACGATGTCGACGTTCGCAGTCGGCACTGGCCACGAGCTGGTGACGGTCGACCTCGTCGACGGTCGCACCGCCTGGCCCGACGCCGCGGGCTCGGGTGAGCCCGCCGCCCTCTTCGTGGCCCAGCCGAACTACCTCGGCGGCCTCGAGGACGTGGCCGAGGCGCGACGGGTCGCCGACGCCCACGGCGCGCTGCTCGTCGTCGCCTTCGACCCGGTGGCCGCAGGCCTGCTGCACACGCCCGGATCGCTCGGGGCCGACGTGGTGGTGGGGGAGGGCCAGCCCCTCGGCACCCCGCTCTCGCTGGGCGGCCCCTACCTCGGGCTCTTCGCCACGACCCTGGAGCTCGTCCGTCGACTGCCGGGGCGGCTCGTGGGGGAGACCGTCGACGCCGAGGGCACCCGCGCCTACGTCACCACCCTGCGCACCCGGGAGCAGGACATCCGCCGTGAGCGGGCCAGCTCGAACGTCTGCACCAACCAGACGCTCATCGCCGTGGTGGCCGCCCTCCAGATGGCCTGGCTCGGCACCACCGGCCTGCGCGAGCTCGCCGTCCGCTGCGCCCGGGCCACCCGCCACACGAGGGAGACGATCCTTGCCATCGAGGGTGTCGAGCCCCTCGCCGACGTCGCCACCCTCCGGGAGTTCGCGGTGCGGCTGCCGGTGGAGCCTGCGACCGTGATCGACCGGATGGCCGAGGAGGGGTTCCTCGCCGGCATCGCCCTCGAGGAGGAGTACGGGGAGCGCGGGCTGCTCGTGGCCGCCACCGAGCGGCGGACCCGTGCCGAGATCGACGCCTACGCCGCTGCCCTCGAGAAGGTGGTCCGATGACCGACGTGACGACCGACAGCGAGGTCGCCAACGGCGCCTCGGGGGCGCGAGGGGCCAAGCCTGGGGGCCGGGCCACGAGCATCCCCCTCATGGGCCACGACGAGGAGCCGACGATCTTCGAGCTGTCCTCACCAGGTCGCCGGGCGTGGTCGTTCCGCACCCAGGACCTCCCCGAGTGGTCGGCGGAGGAGCTCGTGCCGGCCGACCAGCTCGCACCAGCGCCCGTCGTGCTGGCCGAGGTCTCCGAGCGGGACCTCGTCGCCCACTACACCCGGCTCTCGCACCGCCAGTACGCCGTCGACCTCGGCGCCTACCCGCTCGGGTCGTGCACGATGAAGTACAACCCCAAGGTCTGCGACGAGGCCGCCTCGCTGCCCGGCCTGGCCGACGTGCACCCGGCGGCCCCCGCCCACCTCACCCAGGGCTGGCTCGAGCTGCTCGTCGCGCTCGGCGAGGGCCTGTGCGAGGTCACCGGGATGCACGACATCACGCTGCAGCCGCCTGCCGGTGCGGCCGGCGAGCTCACCGGCCTGTTGCTGATGCGGGCCTGGCACGAGGCCCAGGGCAGGCAGCGGACGAAGGTCATCATCCCCGACTCGGCACACGGGACGAACCCGGCGTCGGTGACCCTCGGCGGCTACGAGACCGTGACGGTCAAGAGCGACGAGCGCGGCTGCGTGTCGCTGGCTGCGCTCCAGGAGGTCCTCGACGAGGACGTGGCCGGGATCATGTTGACGAACCCCAACACCCTCGGCCTCTTCGAGGAGGAGATCGCCGAGATCGCGGCCGCCGTGCACGAGGTGGGAGGGCTCCTCTACTACGACGGCGCCAACCTCAACGCCATCCTCGGCGTGACCCGCCCGGGGGACATGGGCTTCGACATCGTGCACATGAACCTCCACAAGACCTTCGCCGTCCCCCACGGGGGCGGCGGGCCGGGTGCCGGGCCGGTGGCGGTGTCGCCCCGTCTCGCCCCCTACCTCCCGGGGCCGAAGCCGGTCCGGGGCGCAGACGGGGTCTACGGGTGGGCGCAGCCCGAGCGCTCGATCGGGCGGGTCCACGGCTGGCACGGCAACGCCCTCGCGCTCGCCCGGGCCTACGCGTACCTCATCGCCAACGGCGGGGACGGCCTGCGGTCGATCGCCGAGGCGGCGGTGCTCAACGCCAACTGGATCCGTCACGCCCTGCGGGGCAGCTACGACATCCCCTTCGACCGACCGTGCATGCACGAGTGCGTCGTCTCGGCGACCACCCTCAAGAAGACGAAGGGGGTCAAGGCGCTCGACGTGGCCAAGCGCCTGCTCGAGGAGGGCTTCCACAGCCCGACCGTCTACTTCCCCCTCATCGTCGACGAGGCGCTGATGATCGAGCCGACCGAGACCGAGTCGCCCCAGACGGTCGCAGCCCTGGCGGAGGCGCTCGTCCGCATCGCCGACGGCGCCTCGCCGGCGGACGCCGAGGCACCGCGGGTCAACGCCGTGCGACGGGTCGACGAGGCCCGGGCCGCCCGCCAGCTCGTGCCCACCTTCGACGCCCGCCAGGAGGCAACGCCGTCCCCGTCCCCGTCCCCGCCCTCGGGCGCGGAGCAGGGGGCCGAGGAGCTGAAGGCGGTCGGCTCCATCTAGGGCCGACCCGCCCGGTGCCCGGACCGGCGTGGGGCACCTGCGCTCGTCCGGCGCCTCCCGGGACGCACCTCAGGTCAGGCGCTCGACCTGGGCCGAGAGCAGCGCCACCACCGTCCCCTGGCCCGGGCCCGGTTCGGGACCGTTGCCGATGACCTGGACGAGGTAGGGGCCGGTGGTGGCGATCGCCGCGACGACGCTCAGGCCGTCCCCGCCCCCGGTCACGCCCACCGCGCCCGGGAGCCCCGGGACCTCGAAGACGCCCTCGCCGCCCCCGGTGGCCGGCTCGCCGGCGGTGCGCTCGAAGAACGTGGCGGCGCCGCCCGGGTCCGCGAACTCGTAGACGACGAGGAACAGCTCGTCCTCGTCGTCCTCGCTCACCCACAGCCGTTGCCAGCCACGTACGAAGCCGGCGCCGGCCAGCGCCTCGGTCGCCCCCGGGTCGCCGGCGTCGTCGGCGGCGGCGGCCAGGTCGGTGGCGCCGGTCCGACCCTCGTCGTCTGCGGCCAGGGTGAACCCGCTCGGCGCCTCGTCGAGCACGAGGGCCTCGAGGACGGCGGGATCACCGGGCGGGACCGACGTGGCCGGTGCAGCGTCCGGTGCCGGCGCCTCGTCCGACGAGCACGCCAGCACCGACGCGCAGCACAGCGCCACCGCCCCGAGGCGCTGCCACCAGGACCGCCCCACGTGGGTCAGGGTAGGGCGGGCCGGCGCCCACCAGGGGCGGCTACCCGAGCAGGTCGGGCTGCTCGCGGACGATCCGCTCGTACAGGGGCTGGAAGCTGAACCAGCCGGCGAAGTGGGACCCGACCTGCTTCGAGGTGAGCTCGGCCATCTCCGGGTCGATGCTGATGGGGGTCCCGGCGGCCTCGGCCAGCAGCTGCGCCTGGCAGGTGCGCTCCATGGTGATGAACCACCAGACGGCCTCGTCGACGGAGTGGCCGACGGTCAGGAGCCCGTGGTTGCGCAGGATCGCAGCCTTGTGGTCACCGAGGGCGTGGGCGATGCGCTTGCCCTCCTCGATGTCGACGACGACGCCGGTGTAGTCGTCGAAGAGCCCGTGGTCGCCGTAGAACGAGCACGAGTCCTGGGTGATCGGGTCGAGCAGCCGGCCGAGGCTCGACCACGCCTTGCCGTACACCGAGTGGGAGTGGGCGGCGGCGACGGCGTCGGGCCGGGCGGCGTGCACCTGGGAGTGGATGGCGAAGGCGGCGCCGTTGACGGCCCGGTCGCCCTCGACGACCTCGCCCTCGTGGCTGACGAGGATCAGGTCGGAGGCCCGGATGTGGCCGAAGTGCATGCCGAACGGGTTGACCCAGAAGCAGTCCTCCCGCTCGGGGTCCCGGGCCGTGATGTGGCCGGCGACCCCCTCGTCGAAGCCGAAGCGGGAGAAGAGCCGGAACCCGGCGGCGAGACGCTCCTTGCGGTGCTGTCGCTCCTCCTCCACCGAGGTGAACGTCGGCGGCATGGGCATCTTCAGCTCGGGCACGGGAGACCTCCGGGAGCGTTCGACCGGCGAGCGGCTCGAACATGAGGGTGACGGGACTCGTCGTCAGAGTACCCGGCCCGGCCCCCACGGACCCCTGGGGGAGGGGCCCGGCGGTACCCTCGGGGCCGGTGACCCGGCCTCGCGTCTACGTCTGCACCGAGCGGGGGTGCGGGAAGCGCAAGGCCCACCGGGCCCTGGCCGCCGAGCTCGGTGGTGCCGTCGAGGTGGTCGGCGTGGCCTGCCAGTCGGTGTGCGACGGGCCGGTGGCCGGGGTCGTCGTCGCCGGCCGGCTCGAGTGGTTCGAGGAGGTCACGACCCGGAAAGCGCGCGCCGGCGTCGTCCGCCTGGCCGAGGACGGGTCGGCGCGGGTGCCGGGCGCGCTGAGGAAGCGGCGTCGCCCCAAGCGGGCCGGGAAGCTCCGGGCCTGACCGTCCCCCTCCTGCGCGACGGTCGTCCGCCAGCGTGATCGGGTCGCCAGACTCGGGGGGTGGACGACCACGGCTTCCCCTCCGGCTTCTTCGACCGGGCCGACCCCTCGCCCGACGCCGCCTTCTACGGGCCCGAGCGGCTCGTGACCCACATCGACCAGGGCGCGGTGGGGGCGGTGGGCGCGCTCTACGAGGAGCTCGGCGTCGAGGGGCGCGTCCTCGACCTCATGTCCTCGTGGGTGTCGCACCTCCGGTCGCGCCCCGCCCACCTGACCGTGCTGGGCATGAACGCCCGCGAGCTGGCAGCCAACCCCCAGGCGCACGCATCGGTGCTCCATGACCTGAACGTCGACCCCACGCTCCCGTTCGACGACGCCGCCTTCGACGACGCCCTCTGCTGCGTGTCGATCGACTACCTGGTGCGACCCGTCGAGGTCTTCGCCGAGGTGGCCCGGGTGGTCCGCCCGGGGAGCCGCTTCATCTGCACGTTCTCGAACCGGTTGTTCCCCACCAAGGCCGTCCGGGGGTGGCTCCAGGCGAGCGAGGAGGGCCGGGTGGAGATCGCGAGGTCGTACTTCCGGCGCTCAGGCGGGTGGGAGGAGCCGACGGCGGAGCTGCGGACCCCGCGCCTGCACCGGGGCGACCCGCTCTACGCGGTCTGGGCCCGGCGCCTGGGGTGAGTGCCGCACACGTGGTCGTGACCAGGTCGGGGACCCCGCGGCTCGCCCTGCGGGGCCCCAGCGTGTGACGCTCCCGACGATCCGTGGCCGGGTGGGCCGGCGGCTCAGGTGCGGCGATCGGCGGTGGCTCGCGACGGCCGTCTGGTGCTCAGGGTCGCCCCGCCGAGGTGGCACCGGTGGGAGTGGCCCGGCTCAGGTGCCGATCCGGAGCGCGACCAGGAGGACGAGCACGATCGTGGCTGCGGCGGCGAGGCCGTGGGCGGCGACGATCACCGCCGGGATCGCCTGGTCGGCGGCCGTCGAGCGGCGGCGCCGCCCGGTGCCGTCCGCCGGTGCACGACGGTCCGCCGCCCAGCGGCGGACCATGCCGACGCCGAGCGCGGCAACCAGCAGGAGGGTGCCGAGGGCCAGCCAGGGAGCCGACTCCACGCCCGTCTGCACCGAGTCCCGGCGGGCCAGGTAGTACACGAACAGCCCGAGGCCGGTGACCGCCAGGAGGGCGTGGCTGGCGACCATCCAGTGCGACAGGTTCGTGTGGGTGGCGTTCGCCGGCTCGGCCGCCCCGAGGCTGCGGGCCATCGTCAGCTCCCGGTCCTCTTGCCGGAGGCCGCCCTTGGCCGCCCAGATGGCGACCATGGTGAGCCCGCCTCCGGCAGTGACGATCCAGGCGATGACCGCAGCGGTGCGCATGGCCCCTGTCTGCCCAGCACGTCCGGTGGGGACACGGGCCGGCAGGGCGTGCTCCCGGCGTGGACGGGCTAGACCGGGGCGATGGACATGACGTACCGCAAGCTCGGTCCCTCCGGCGTCAAGGTCAGCGTGCTCTCCTTCGGCTCGTGGGTGACCTTCAAGGCCCAGGTCGACAAGGACGCCGCCGCAGAGATGCTGCAGACGGCCCGGGCGGCCGGCGTGAACTTCTTCGACAACGCCGAGGCGTACGCCGGGGGCGAGTCCGAGCGGATCATGGGGGAGGCCATCCGCGACCTCGGCTGGGAGCGGTGGTCCTACGTGGTCTCCACGAAGCTGTTCTGGGGCATCCACGACGACGTCAACATGAAGAACACGTTGAACCGGAAGTACCTGCTGTCGGCCATCGACGAGTCGCTCGACCGCCTCGGCCTCGACTTCGTCGACCTGCTCTTCTGCCACCGGCCCGACCCCGAGACGCCGATCGAGGAGACGGTGCGGGCGATGAGCGACATCGTGAGCGCCGGCAAGGCCCTCTACTGGGGCACCTCCGAGTGGAGCGCCGACGAGATCCGTGCGGCCTGGGGCATCGCCGACCGGCTCGGGCTGCACAAGCCCGTGATGGAGCAGCCGCAGTACAACCTCTTCGAGCGCACGAGGGTCGAGCGGGAGTACCGACGCCTCTACGACGACATCGGCCTCGGCCTCACCACCTGGAGCCCGCTGGCCTCGGGCCTGCTCACCGGCAAGTACGCGGACGGCATCCCGACCGACAGCCGGGCCGGGCTCGAGGGCTACGACTGGCTCAAGGACCGGGTGACCGACCCCGACGCGAACGCCAAGGTCAAGCGGCTCAAGGAGGTCGCCGACGACCTCGACTGCTCGCTCTCGCAGCTGGCCATCGCCTGGTGCGCCGCCAACCCGAACGTGTCGACGGTGATCCTCGGGGCCAGCCGGGTCGAGCAGCTCCAGGAGAACCTCGGCGCACTCGACGTGCTCGACGCCCTCGACGACGACGTGCGGGCGCGGATCAAGAAGGTGATGAGGGGCTCCTGACCCACTGCCGGCGGGGGAGGGCCGTGCCCCCCCCGCCGGCGGATGGTCACCCTCCGAGCTCGGCGACGACCTTCTCGATGCGGCGCCGTCGGGCCTCGGGGCTCTTGGCGCTCTCGACGGCGATCACGTGGCGGCGCCGGCCGCTGTAGGAGAGGGCGGCGAACGCCTGCTGCGCCGCAGGTGACGCAGCGAGCGCTGCGACGAGGTCCGCCGGCAGCTCGAGCACCCGAGGTTCGGTGTCGACGGCGATCTCGACGTCGACCTCGTCGCCGGCGGCGAGCCCTGCGGCGGCCCTGTGCTCGGCGCTGAGGGGGATGAGGGAGGCGCCACCCATGACCCCGATCGTCGTCCGGTAGCTGTGCGTGCCGACCGTGACGCACACGGCCGGGCGCTTCCCCGCCCCCAGCCCGGCGATGACGTCGGGCGGGACGGGGATGCCGGTCGCCGTCTTGCCCCCGAGGAGCACCGTGGCGTGGAAGTGCTCGGACATCACGCGGGCTGGACGGCGTCGGGGTCCATGTGCATGACCTCCCACAGGTGCCCGTCGGGGTCCTGGAAGCTCCAGCCGTACATGAAGCCCATGTCCATCTTGTCGTTCGACGGGCTGCCACCGGCGGCCAGCGCCTTCTCGACGAGCTCGTCGACCTCCTCGCGGCTGTCGGCGGAGAGCGCCAGGATCACCTCGGCGTCCTTGGTGGAGTCGGCGATCTGCTTCTTCACGAAGTCCTGGAAGCGGCTCTTCACGAGGAGCATGACGTAGGCCTCCTCGCTGAGGATCATGCACGTCGCTTGCTCGTCGGTGAACTGCTGGTCGAAGCCGAAGCCGAGCGCGGTGAAGAAGTCGATCGATCGTTGGAGGTCTTCGACCGCCAGGTTGATGAACACCTTGCGGGACGTCGCTGCTGCTGCCATGTCTCTGCCTCCTGGTCGTCAGGGTCTGTCGGTCGCGGTGTCGGCCGATGAGACGGAGCCCGGCACGGCAAGTCATCGGGGGTGGGCGAGGTCGCGGCAAGTCATCGGGGGTGGGCGAGGTCGGCCGTCAGCCGGTCCGAGTCAGACCTCCGCGACCGGCGCTGCCGCGAGTCGTCGGCGGCAGGTCGCCATCCGTCACCGGCGGCGTGCGCTTCCGGTGTGTGCACCGGTGGCGCGGGCGCCGAGCGAGCGAGCGCACCTCAGCGGCGCCACTGGCCGTGCACCGGCGGCACGACAGCCGACCGGGCAGTGCGCCGCCGCAGCTTCGGTGAACCCCGATGGGGCCGCAGCGCACAGCGGCTGAACCCGCATCCGCGACGTGCGGGTCGGGGTGGCTCAGTCCGCCTCCTCGCCGCTCTCCTCGCCGCCCTCCTGGAGTCCGGGCTCCTCGGTCCCGGACGGGTCGGCGTCCTCGGCGTTCGGCGCCTCCTGCTCGTTGTCCTGCGGCCGAGGGTCCTGAGGCGGCTCGTCGTCGCCTGCTGGCGCATCCCCTTCGCTGACCGCGTCCTCGCCGCATCCTGCGGTGAGCAGCAGGGCAGCGGCAGCGGCAGCGGCCAGCGTGCGCCACCGTCGTGGCTGCTCGGATCGGTGTTGCGGCAGGTCGGTCGACTCGGTCATGCGCCCCCGCCTACCCGGCGGGTGCACCGGCGCACGCCTCACCAGCCGGGTTGGCCACCGTCGACGTCGACGACCTCGCTGACGCCGGCGCGCTCGGGACGTCGACCTGCGGACGGGTCGGCTGGATCACGTCGCGGATCACCCGGCGCAGCAGCTGCGGTGCCCGCTCAGCCTCTTCGCAGAGGACGCGGGGTCGGCCACGGCCGCCGCCCCCCGCCCGCTCGATCAGCCGACGGGCAGGGGGTGGTCCTGGAAGAACGCCCACAGCTGCTCGTTGGCCGAGATGGTCGTCGTGGTGGGGCCGACGATCGACTCGATCGCCGCCGAGAGGGCGCTCCCCGGCCAGCTGTGCCCGCCGCCCTCCACTCGGAGGAGCTCGACCGCCACGCCGGCCGGGCAGCGGTGGACGATCGCGTCGACGTCCTCGGTGATCGGCGTCGGGGGTCCGGCGTCGCCGCAGTCGTAGCGGGCGGCCCAGGAGGCCACGATCTCGGGGACCGACGGCTCGCCCGGCGGGCGGCCCTCGACCCCGACCTCCCGGAGCGTCCGGCCCGAGCCGTCGGGGGCGGGAAGGTCGAGGGCACGCTCGCCGAGCCCACCCTCGTACGTCACGAACTGGTCGTCGGTCCCGTGGATCGCCAGGATCGGCACGGGCCGGACGGGGTCGCAGCCCTCGGGGTCGCGGATGCCGGCCACGGGAGCGATGGCGGCGACGCGGTCGGCGTACCGGCACGCGACCGACGACGTCATGAAGGCCCCGTTCGAGAGCCCCGTCGCGTAGACCCGGGACCGGTCGATGCAGAGGGTCCGCTCCGCCTCGTCCAGGAGGTCGCCCACGAAGTCCAGGTCGGGCGAGTCGAGGGCGACGTCCCAACGGCTGGGCTCCCCGAGGCCCTGGGGCACCAGCGTGACGAAGCCCTGCTCCGCCCCGAAGGCCGGCAGCTCCGACATCTGGACGTGGACCGCCGAGCCCTCGCTGTAGCCGTGGAAGTCGAGGACCAGGGGCACCGGCTCCTCCGCAGCCGGCACCTCGCGGATGTAGGTCCGCTCCACGCCACCCGACAGCAGGCGCTCCTCGGTCTGCCCGGGTGCGACCGGAGCGGTGGCGTCACAACCGGCCGAGGGAGGGAGCTCGACCGGCGCAGCGACCGTGGTCGACGTGGCGCCGGCGGACGCTGCGGCCTCGCTCGCACCGTCAGAGGAGCTCGTCTCGTCGGAGGAGGACGAGCAGGCACCTGCCGCCAGCAGGCAGACGAGCACGATGGCGAGGCGGCGCATGCACAGCATCATGTCCCGCCGCCCGACTCGCTCGGCACAACGGGCTGGGTTGCGCCCGGCCGGGGAGCGAGCACCCTCCCCGGGACGACCACGCCGGCGCCCCGTCGACCGGCCGGCTTCCGGCGGGCCCGACGTTCGGCGCTCGGATCTCGTCCGGCCGCCTCAGGTGCGGAGGACGTTCGCGTAGATGAGCCACGCCAGGAGCGACTTCGCCACGAGGCTGAGCACGATGTAGGCCGCCTCGCCGAAGCGGTACGAGGCCCACCGCCCGACCTGGCGGTACTGCAGGGCCTGGTTGACGGCGAAGCCCGAGAAGAGGGCGAGCTGGGTGAGCGTGATGGCGTAGACGAAGCCAGGCACCTCACCGCCACCGAGCACGTACCAACCGACCGCCGCCCACGGGACGACGCCTGCGATGCAGCCGAACCAGAAGGCGCTCCAATCGGCCCGGCCCGGCGCCTGGTGCTTCTCCATCAGCAGCCCGAAGAGGATCATCGACGTGTTCACGCCGAAGAGGCCCAGCAGCGCGGCCACGTCACGGATGCCGACGAACAGGGCGATGAGCACGACCATCAGCGACGCGCTCACCGAGTACTCCGACCACCGCGCCACGTTGATGCCCCTGTCCAGGCCGCGCTCGTACCAGGACCGGATCCCTGGGGCCGCCACCAGCAGGTGGTCGAGCGCGGCGAGGAGGAGGAACAGCGCGACGACGGGACCGATCGGGACGTCGAAGAGCGCCTCCGGCCTCACCCCCTCCTGGACGAGCACGGGGTCGTCCCGGAGGAACGAGGCGACGACCGGGAGCGCGAGGTCGTTGCTGAGCGCCAGCATCAGCGCGGCCTGGGCCAGGTGGGCGAGGCCGACGACGAGGTTGAGCCGCCGCAGCCCGGTGCCGTCCGCATCGGCGGTCGTGGCGCCCCGGGCGGGTCCGGCCGTCGTCGCGTCTCGTGCCACGTCCCACCCTCGCGCTGCCGGCTCCGCTACGTGCGCCGATCTCCCCTCAGCGTCCACCCGCGGGCGCCACCACGGCACCTCCGCACGGCAGCGGGCCGCCCGCTCACCTCTGGGCGAGGGCTGCCCGTCCGGCGGCGCGCGCTCCGGGCTCATCGGACCTGTGCAGCAACCAGCCCCCGAGGACCAGCAGCCCACCCAGGGCGAGGAAGCCGAGGTCCCACGACAGCGGGGCGCCGAGGTCGTCACGAACGTGGTGCAGGTCGAGGAGGTGGTGGTCGACCACGCCCTCGACGACGTTGAACAGGCCCCACCCGGCGAGGAGCAGCCCGATCTGGAAGCGCCAGCCGGGAGCGAGGCGGTCCTGTCGTCGCGCCCGAAGGGCAAGGGCGAGGCCGGCGAGCACGGCCACCCACGTCCCGAGGTGGAAGAACCCGTCGGCCAGCGTGTTCACCTCGAGCCCGGCGACGGTGTCGACCGGGTGCTCACGGCTCGCGCTCAGGAGGTGGTGCCACTGCAGGATCTGGTGGAGGACGATCCCGTCGATGAAGCCGCCGAGCCCGACGCCCAGGAGGAGCCCGGGTGCCCGAGCCGGCGTCGGGGCCCGCACGGCGGCTGCGCTGGGCGAAGCGGTGCTGCGATGTCGATCAGCCATGCCGCCGCCCGGTACCCCTCAGACGGGGACGCCGAACCCGGCGGGTGGAGCCCCGTCAGCCCCGATCGTCGGACGGCCACTCGGGGGAAAGCCCCGCGGACGTGACGCGTCCACCGGCTGCTCCGCAAGTCGGTGGTGCGGGCGTCCGTCGAACGTGAGCGCTGCCTCACCTTCGCCGAGCTGTTCACCTCCGGCGCCACGCCTGGTCGACACCCCTGGCCGGGTGCTGCGTGCGCTCACCGGGATGACATCAGCCGGGCCTCCCGAGCGGTCACCGCCGAGGGCTCGCAGGCCGCTCTGCGAGCCTCGGTGGCGCCACCGTCGGGTGGGGGAGCACCGACCCCCCATGGCGCCGTCTTCGCCCGCCTGCGGGTCAGGCGAGTGCTGCGCGCAGCGAGTCGACGCTCCAGCGCAGGGAGACCCCCGGGCAGCTGACGAGGTGCCGGACCGACGCCTGCCGGTCCCAGCCGTGCGCCTCCTCGAGGCCGTCGGCGATGAGTCGCAGGTATGACGCGCTCGGGGCGGCGGGCTCGATGTCCCCCAGGTGCCACGGCGCGGTGAACGTGATGAGCGGCAGGCCGTCGAGGTCGCCCACGTGGACGCAGGTGCCGTACCAGCCGTCGTCGAGGGCGAGGCGGCCGGCATCCACCACCGCAGCGACGTCGAGCGTGCCGGGAGGCGGACGCCTGCCCTCCTGGGCGATGACATCCGCCAGCTGCTCGGCGCTGAGGTCGTACGCCCGCCCGGGCGAGGTGCCGGGGGCGTCCGGGTCGAGGAAGGCCACGGCCCCGCCCCACTGCTCGGCGTACCGGGTGAACCAGGTCTGCCCCGGGAGCCACACGGGCACCGACCGGCGGGGGGGTGACGGGTCCCGACAGCCCGGGTTCGGCCGGACCCCGCCCGCTGGTGTCCCACCCTCGAGGTAGCACCGGAGCCTGGCTGCCGCCAGGTTCGACCCGTAGCAGGCGTAGAGGACGCGCTCCGACACGACCTCAGCGTGGCGGACGGTGACACCGTCGACCAGCCGCGGCTGCGCGAGTCCCGGTGGTGTGACAGCACCCGACCGCCCGGCAGCCGCGCGGCCGCCCCGGCGGGGGAGAGGCTGCGGTGCTGCGGTGGCGGTCGACGACACCGTCGTCCAGCCGTTGCGGCGCGAGTGCCGGTTGTGCGGTCACTGACCGCCGGGCGGCCGACGGCCGCCCCGGCGGGGGAGTGGCTCCGGTGCCCCGGTGGAGCGCACTGCCCGCGATCGGTGGGGTGCTGCGAGGAACAGGCGGCCCGAGCACCGAGCGGCTCGTCGGCGACCCCGGGCCTCAGCGCTGGGGGGTCGACCGGCTGGTGGCCGCGCTCAGCAGCACGAACCCGGCGAGGAGCAGCGGCGACCGGATGGCCTGGAAGCGCTCCCACCGGTCCCTGGTCTGCTTCCAGTCCACCGGTGGGTGGGCCGGGTCCCACGTGGCCGTGGCCTTGTTGATCGGG